>JBDUDG010000303.1:0-4424 GCA_040003045.1 Saprospiraceae bacterium
AATTTTTTGGCGATCGGCAGAAATAATGGAGAGGAGATCCGTGAATTTTTAACGCAGCGATCTTTCAATTTTACGCAGCTACCGAATGGCACACCTATCGTTGATAATATATTTAAATTGAAATGGGGCTATCCTTTTACAATTGTAGCAGATCAGCATAAAAGGATCATATTCACATCCCTTGGAATGACGGATCAACAAATGAAGGATGAATTAGAACCTGTGATCGATAAAGCACTCCATTAGTTCTTTTTAATTTCATTTAAATCATTTAGACATGAAAACGAAAATTTACCAACTGTCTCTCCTCATGCTTCTACTTAACTCAGCCTGTCAAAAACCACCACTTGATTATGAAACTGCTTTGAGTCATTGCATTGTCACTCATGACTCAGTCACAAATACTGGAGAAAGAATCATTGTGGGTTCTAATGAAAATTGCATTTTAGGAGCTCAACTGCCTGAATTCGCTGGTACCACGATGGACGGAAAGAAAATTGACAAATCTTATTTTGAAGGGAAAGTTTCGGTCATAAATTTCTGGTTTGAAGGATGTATGCCATGCGAGGCAGAAATGCCGGGCTTTAACAAACTTGTTGAAAAATATAAATCACAGCCTGTCAACTTTCTTGCCATCGGTAGAGATAGTCCAAAAGACATCACAGATTTTTTAACTGCCCATCCATTCAATGTTGATCATATTGCCTACGGTCAACCGATCATTGAGGGAAATTTTCAAACCAGATGGGGATTCCCTCTAACAATAGTAGCGGATAAGCATCTAAAGATTCTGTATGCAAGAGAGGGAGGCAGAACTGACAGTCTCGCTATCACTGCTATACAATCCGCACTAACGCCAGTCATTGATATGGCGCTTAAATAATTTATTTTAGATCCGTTAAAAAAAATTACATGATATGAAAAAGAACTTTTACTTCCTGATTCTGCTTCTCCTTATTCTAATAGTAGCTTGTCAAAAACCACCCATATTATATGAAACTGCAATAAATTCGTGTGTCCCAGATACCATGCATCAAAAGGATGGTAAATCATTCGTTTTAATGTTCAACAGAAATTGTGTCATTGGTGCCCAGCTGCCTGAATTCGATGGCACTACAATGGATGGAAAGAAAATAGATAAATCCTATTTCGAAGGGAAAGTTTCCGTCATCAATTTCTGGTTTGAAGGCTGCATGTCGTGTGAACACGAGATGCCATATTTCAATACGCTTGTTGAAAAGTATAAAGTAAAAAATGTAAACTTTTTAGCCATCAGTCTAAATAGCCCGAAAGATATAACAGACTTTCTGGTTACCCACCCTTATAATTTTGATCACATCGCCTATGGTGAACCCATTACCGCTGGAAATTTCAAAATGACATGGGGTTATCCCACCACTTTAGTTGTCGATAAACATCTTAAGATAATTTACACAACCGGTGGGGTAGCCGACGAAAATGGCAATGTACTCGCCCACATGGATCTTGATCCAAAAATTGAATTGGCTTTAAACGAAAATTGAGTCATCAGCTTATTGTTGGAGCGAACTCCAACAACGGCAAATTGGCTTTAAACGAAAATTGGGTTTTAGCATATTGTTGGAGCGAACTCCAACAACGGCAATTTTTTCACTAACACCACAGGAAATTGCCGCTGCAAGGAGTTTGCTCCTGCAGCAAAGCTTAACGAATGGTGAATTTCGAAGGCAAATCTCCACTGCTGTATTTAAGTCCTCCTCTAATTGCTCTATCATTCTTCTCTCGCAACATAAAACTGTTTATGGCGGGACTTTGCCGTAGGAGCCGGCGTTTTCAGTGCATAGTATGAGGGAAGTGAAACGCTGGGGTAGGGGCAATTTGACTCAATTCCTAATATCTTTGCGCCATGCCTAAATCAATTTTCGCAAGCTTAGTCTGCCTCAGTTTTTTCATCCAGATTGCTTGTCATACTACACGTCCTGTCCTGGAGTACAACACTGCCATAGCAGGATGCAAGCCGGACACCATAAATCGCTCCGGAAGCATATCTTATTTCTACTGGAGTGCAGATTGCCTTGTTGGAGCTCAGTTACCTGAGTTCACAGCGACCAGTATGGGAGGGAAAAAAATAGATCATAATTATTTCCGTGGCAAAGTATCTGTCATCAATTTCTGGTTTAAGGGCTGTCTCCCATGCATGATGGAAATGCCGGCATTCAACGACCTGATGGATAAATATAAAGGCCAGGGAGTTAATTTTTTAGCCGTTGGTCGGAACACTCCAGAGATCATCACTAATTTTCTAAAAGAGCATCCTTATCATTTCGAAATGATAGCTGATGGAGATCCCATCATCGCTGGTGCTTTCCAGACGAGATGGGGATACCCGCTCACTTTTGTGGTGGACAAACACCTGAAAATTCTTCGTACCTACAGAAGCATGAACGATTTTACAATCGCTAATGAAATGGTTCCTGTGATCGATAAGGCTTTAAAAGAAAAGTGATTCTTTGAAAAAAACATGAATTGTTTACATCCTTTATTATCTAAGATTCACCTGATCATTATTGTGATTCTTCAATTTTATTTACTACAATCATTCGGACAAAAACTTAATTACCTTGACCTACGTAAATACATCCTGCAGCGACCAATGAACGATGAGGACACACTTACGCTATCAAATAATATTCATACTCTTGAAAAAATAGACACCAATCAAATCAGGAGGAACTTTTTGAAGGATTATTACGCAGACTTAGGAAAATTATACTGGCTGCTGGCACACGGAAGAAATAAAACTGTTTACCTGCAAAAAGCATTTGCAACATATTCTAAAGCACTAAGCCATGCTCCACATGATCCTCGGGTCCTGTGGTTTTTTGCTTTGTGGTATGCATATCATGATAATTGTATTAAAGCCAAGTTGTACATGGACTCCTTTAAGAAACATAGCGACAGGAAAAAATGGAATACCGAATGTATCGCTTTCGCTGAAGCCCAATGTCAATGAATTTCAAACCTCAAGCCTGATAAGGTATCCAACGGGAACATTTCATTACTCTTGCAATATGAAAATGAAATTCATCTTCGCCTCCTTCATCATCCTTTTCCAGGCTTCAACCTATTCCCAACCAACATACTCACCAACAGGCAAAAATCGCATGGCTGCCGAATGGGAACCGGCTCTGGGTGTCATCATCACATGGCCATTGAGCATTCCATATAAGCTTGTCATTGCATTGGCTGAAGAGAATAAGCTCTACATCATGATAACAGGTGAAGACGTGCAAAAGGAAGCTATCATCTGGCTCAGCAAATGGCACATTGATCCCAAAAAGGTAAAATTCATCCGGGCACCGCAGGGCATTGATGCTTTTTGGGTGAGAGATTGGGGTCCACACGCCGTTTTCACACAAGACGGAACGATGAAACTTGCAGATGGAAAATATATTTATGCTACGCCTGCCACAGGTTTCAAATGTGATGATCCGCTTCAATTTATCTACATGACGCCGGACAAGCAGATCATCAAAACGGAGATCGATGATAAAGCACCTTCATTTATCGGTTTGTCGATGGATATTGACATGATCGAATTGCCTTTTGCTTTTACAGGTGGCAATGTGATTTCTGACGGGCTGGGCGATGCATTTTCAACATGCATTCTTAAAAATGAAAATCAATATGGTGGGGAGCCGGCAGAAAAATTGATTACTGATGCAGAATCACTATTGGGTATTGAAAATTATCATTTCATATCCAATTTTGAAGCGGAAGGGATCCAGCATATTGATTGCTTTATGAAAATGCTGGATGAAGAAAGATTGTTGGTGATGCGACCACCTTCAGATCATCCTTTGTACAATGTCTATGAAGATATTGTCAACAACGAGCTTTCAAAACTCAAGGATGCTTATGGCCATCCTTATAAAATTCTTCGACTTGATACAGATCGATATCTGCGGGATGAATTGGCTGCGTATTCCAATTCATTGATCTTAAACAAAACAATTTATGTGCCTTTGTTTGGCATCAAACAGGATTCCGTTGCACTTTCACAATGGGCTGATGCGATGCCTGGATACAAAATTGAGGGATTCGAATACCAGATCAATAAAGAACCAACAGTTTCAGATGAAGCCAGGAGACATTATGGCAGCAGGGGATGGAATGGAGGTGATGCACTTCATTGCAGAACCAGGGCGATGTGGGACCCACAAATGTTGTACATGAGTGTTGATCAAATCCAGGATGATGTGAAACCAAATGTTGATTACCCGGTCTTTGTGATCATCAAGGCCTATAGTAAAATGCCCCTTATTGACGAGAGCCTAAAGCTTTCCTGGAGGGAGAAGGGTAGTGATCATTGGAATGAAATTTCACTTATCCATGGTAATATTACTGATCAATTTGTAGCCAATATTCCCGGAGCTAAGCCCGGA
>JBDUDG010000304.1:0-4412 GCA_040003045.1 Saprospiraceae bacterium
AGGATTTTAATTCGATATTGTACCTGGGTTGTCTGAATTTATTTTCTGCAGCGAAAACTTCAACGGACCTGATCACCATTTTAAGGGTTGGTTTTACAGTTCCGACTTGCATCTGGCTTGGAAAATCGGGGTTTCCTCGTTTCCCACAATCATAGGTCTGGATCTCGGAATAATCCATATTGTAGAGGTTAAGGGTTTTCTCCTCGCTTTTCGTGACTGGAGTTCCATCAGGATGTGAGCAAATGATTGATGACATCCAGGGCTCATGGGACACTACCACCTGGCCATCTTTTGAAATCACTACATCCAACTCTAATGTGGTCACGCCCAATTCCACGGCCTTCATAAATCCGGGCATGGTGTTTTCGGGCATGAGTCCTCGGCAGCCTCTATGGCCCTGCCAGTCAATTTTCTTCTGTGCCATTGCCGGTTGGATGAGGAGTAAGAGGAAGAGTATAATACAGGTTGTTGTCAGATCTTTCATCGGGTCACAAGATAGGCTTCAAATGGGCACAAAAGGTAGGTCAGGGCCAATTCTTACAAGGAAAAGCAAGATGAATAATGAGCTGATTAGCAACAAATAAGAATAAGTCGGTCTGAAGATCAAACAGGGGGTTTGAACGTCGTACTAACCGCATTGAATAAGAATTATCTTGTGGCCACGAATTAAAGAAGGACGATGAAAAAAATATATGGCGGCAAATTGTTACAGCCCCTGATGGCTGTGCTTTTTTTTCTGATTCTCAGCGTGATGTATTTTTTGCCCCAGCTCCAGGGTAAAGTCATGCAACAATCAGATCTACTGAGTGGCAGAGCAGCCGCGCATGAATCCGCTATATATGCTGAAAAATTGCACCGGCCCATTCTTTGGACCAATTCGATGTTCGGTGGTATGCCCACATATCAGATCAGCGCGCCTCAGCAAAATAATATGGTGAAATGGGTGGACAAGGTTCACCAGCTTTTTATTGACAGACCGATAGGATATTTTCTGGCTGCAATGCTGGGCTGTTATATCGTATTGCTTTGTCTTGGTGCGGGTCACTGGCCTGCGATGTTGGGGGCAGTGGCATTCGGTCTCACTACTAATCAGATGTCACTATATGCAACAGGACATATGAGCAAGTTCATGACGATAGTGTACAGCTCATATGTGATAGGAGGTTGTATCCTGGCCTATCAGAAAAAATATGTGATGGGGGGCATCGTATTCGCAGTCGGAATGGGTCTAAGTCTTTACAATAATCATATACAAATGACCTATTATGTAGGTTTGTTTTTGATGCTTTATGTGTTGATGTCACTGGGTTTGGCGATCAAGCGTAAAGAGCTTCCTGAATTTGCAAAGGCTTCGGGAATATTGTTGATAGGTGTGGTTCTGGCGCTTGGGGCATCAGCTTCAAAGTTGTGGACTACATATGAATTTAGTAAAGACACGATGCGTGGCGGAGCTGTGCTGGAGAGTCCTTTGAGCCAAAGTGAGATAACCAATAAGACTGGTGGTCTGACCTGGGATTATGCGATGCAATGGAGCAATGGTATCGAGGATGTGTTTGCGATGCTCATTCCAAGGGCAGCAGGAGGTAGTGGTTCGGAGCCATTGTCCGCCAATTCTGCTTTAGCAAAAGATATAAAATCAAAAGGAGTGGAACCCAATTTTGGTATGCCACTTTATTATGGTTCACTGCCATTTACTTCAGGTCCTTCATATTTAGGAGCTTCGGTTTTGTTCTTGTTTGTATTTGGATTGTTTTATATGCGGCCTTCCCTGCGATGGTGGATATTGGGAATTACGATATTGACTGTTTTGATGTCGATGGGTAAGCATTTTGCGATTCTTAATAAGCCGCTTTTCGACTTGTTGCCGATGTATAATAAATTTAGGGCGCCGAGTTCTATACTTAGTGTCACGGCATTGATTGTTCCGATTGGGGCTGCGCTTGGTCTTGGTGGATTTATGAAGGGACATCAGAAATCATTTCAGCGGCCGATCTGGATTGCCTTGAGCGTTATAGGAGGATTGTGTCTTCTCATTGCCTTATTGGGTCCTATGATGATGACATTTACAGGGAGTGGTGATGAGAGACTTGCTTCACAGGGTTGGAGCATGGTTGCACTTAAAGCAGATCGAATCTCTGCATTGAGGGCTGATGCATGGCGTTCATTTATCTGGGTGTTGATGTGCTCTGCGGTCATTTGGGTATATCATCAGGGGAAAATAAAGCAATGGTTGTTGTTGTCCGGTCTTGGACTTTTTATCATCGCTGATTTATGGGCAGTAGGCAGAAGATATATTTCTCCGAAAGATTTTGTTGCTGAGAAAAATGCGGAAGCATATTTTCAACCACGACCTGCAGACACCCAAATACTGAAAGATCCTGATCTCTACTACAGAGTGCATGACGTGACTTCAGATCCGTTCAATTCTGCAATTCCTTCTTACTTTCATCATACGATAGGTGGATATAGTCCGGCCAAATTTCAACGTTATCAGGATCTAATCGATCGATACATCAGCCAGGGCAACCGGAATGTGATGAATATGCTCAATACAAAGTATTTCATCTTTCCTAATGATAAAAAAGAAGCTGTTGCTCAGCCGAATCCGCCTGCCCTGGGCAATGCATGGTTTATTTCACAGATTGTAATGGTCAATTCAAACCATGAAGAACTTGAAGCAATCGATTCTGCTGATCTCACTACGTATGCATTTGTAAACAAGGATTTTGAAAAAGAAGTGAGTGGCTTTACACCGGTTAAATCGGGGCAGATCAAATTGACGAGCTATGCACCTGATGAATTGGTTTATCAAAGTACTTCCTTAGGGGAAGGAATGGCTGTGTTTTCCGAAATATGGTATGGACCAGACAAAGGATGGCAGGCATACATCGATGGTGTGAAAGCTCCGCATTTCAGAGCAGATTATATTCTAAGGGCCATGCGTATTCCTGCTGGCGAGCATCAGATCCGGTTCAAATTCAATCCAACTTCTTATCATGCCGGTGAGATGATTTCGTTGATCTTTTCATTGCTCATCGTTGCAGCATTGATCTATGGTTTATACCGATGGCTGATCACTGCTTCACCCACAGCCCCGGTGGCTGTGATGGAGCCTGCACATACCGGGAAAAAGCAGGTGCATCCGAGGAAGAAAAAGTGAATTCAGTGATCGGTAAACGGAAAACAGTAAACGGTGACCGGTAAACGGAGATCTGTAATAGGGGATCTGTATTTTAATCCTATCAAATTTAAATACACAAGTGGCAAAACTCATAATCCTCGATTCAAGAAATGCATATGTCGGGCAGATGCAAAATGCGTCATACAAATACAAGTATTTTCTCACATCTCATGCTTCGACCTGCTTATACGCATCCTCGTGCTGCAGCTCACCAACCACATCTCACATCCCACATCTATTTTAAATCAATGAAAATATTAATCAAACAGCTGATATGAATGGAATCAACTAACCGCGATAATATCATCCATCCTACTGCCATTCTTGAAGGTGAGATCCGTATGGGAAGGGGTAACCGGATAGGACCTAATGCCGTACTGAAAGGCAATATTGAAATGGGCGATCACAACATCATAGATACAGGTGTTTTCATTGAAAATAATGTCAGACTGGGCAATCAGAATCATTTGTATCCATATGTTGTAGTTGGTTCTGTCGGGGAGATGGGTGCAAAAGGTGATCAGTTCATTGCAGATGGATGGGTGAATATTCATAATGAAGTTACGCTAAGAGAATTTTCATGTGTTAATTCGCCATTTTATTTTCCGGAGACTTGCATTGATGATAAAGTGTATGTGATGAACAAATGTTACATCGCGCATGATTGCTTTATCAGCCGGGGTGCCATTCTCAGTGCGGGTGTTTTGCTTGGAGGGAGATGCGTTGTTGGGGAGCATTCTAACCTGGGTCTTGGGGCAACCGTACATCAAAGAGTGCATATCGGAAAAAGAGTGATGGTGGGCATGCAAGCCGTTGTGACAAAAGATATCCTCCCTTATTCACTCATTGCAGGTAATCCGGCTCGAATACTCCGGTTCAATCGTCTTGGAGCGGAGAGAGGTGGGATGAGCGAAGATGAAATCCTTGAAATGGAATTCCTGTTTAAATCCGGACTTAAAAAATTAGATGGATCAATTAATCCTGCGCTGGAAGAAATAAATGAATTTTTACAAGAGCATCCGGGGAGTTTGATGGAAATGAAATAGTTACAACATAACCGGAATCGGAGAAAGCCAGTGAAGAAGTTGTTTCTTTGCCACTGTATCCCGAGTTGACTGATAGATTGCAGGATTTTATATGCCACATACGGGAATTTTTCTCTGCTTAACCATAAGGGTCTTTTTTAAATGGGTGTAATCAAGAGACAAGGTTTTAAATTTACAATTGTAAG
>JBDUDG010000305.1:0-4403 GCA_040003045.1 Saprospiraceae bacterium
TGATAAATGTATCCAGCTTATTTCTGAAGTTTTTATCTCCCCAATTGCCGTCCAGGAAAGGATATCCAACAACAAAAAAATCAATTAGTTCTTTCGATGCGTACTCTAGAATAAAAGCCATGACTTCTTCAGTTTTCCTTGTAGGCAGCCCCTGGACAATAATCCTGAGAGGGTCAGTAACTGAAATGCCCGTTCTTCTGAGCCCGTAATCTATTCCCATGATCCTCCCCATATACACGCAAAGATAGAGGCATCCCGCATTTTTAGCATGTAGTTATAATTTCAACTTTTCCTAAAAAAAAGAACCCCCTTCACTTGCGCGAAGAGGGGTCCCATCCCAAAAACAGTAAATTTTATAGGCAGATGTATTTCCTCCTATCAGAGGATCATCATCTTCTTTGTAGCGGTAAAGCCCTGGAATTGCACCTGATAGTAAACCAATCCCTGAGCTTTGATTTGCTCTTTATTGATTTCTATTTTATTCAGGCCTTTCACTCCAGTGACAGTTTCAGTATAGATTTGTCTTCCGGCGATATCAAACAGTGTCAATGTAACCTCTCCGTTGGAAGGAATCACATAACCTATTTTAGTATTCGAGCTAAAAGGATTCGGTTCGTTCTGCAGCAATGCAAAAGCATAGTTATCGGCACCACGGAACGTAAGTCCAAGATCTAATATTGAGTTGTCAGCTTTGTAAGCTTCCGGAGAAGTAGGTGTTGACACAATCGTAATGGACTGACTCAATCTTGTAGCGCTTCCTGCATGCAGTATCAGCGTGAACAAAGGTTTTGCCGGATCTACTTCGATGCCTTCAGCTTTGTTCCAGCTTGAGCTCAATCTGCGATTGTCAAGCCATGCAAAGTTATCCGCTGTTACATCCATTTCACCTGCCTTCACATCAGTAAGCTCCAATCCGGCGTCCAGGTCAAATGTGAACTGCATACCTTCAAGGTTGAAAGCTGTACCAGCATAAACCGGAACTTCAACTGTCTCTCCACTTGAAACCTGGATGTCATCGATCATGAGATGTAATACTTCTCCTGAACCTCTAGGCAGTACAGTTTGAGCATTTGCTTTCACAGTATTGTTGACGTCACCGATCTTGATTCCGTAGAAATTAGCTTCGTTCATTCCTGTTGAAAGCGGATTTAATGTTACGCTCTCAGGCCATACCTGTTCCCAAGGATTGTAAGGATCAGGGAATGAATAAGTTTTATCTACGAATCTCCAACTTGTATTGTTTGGTAATTCAGTGTAGATACCGAGGATCAGTTTCCTGAGCTCAATAAGGTCAATTGCTGTGATGGATTTTGAATTGTTCGCATCAGCAGCGATCATCTTATAAGGGCTTTCAAGTTTCTTAATACCCAGTAAGTGTTTCTGTATCTGAACAAGGTCAAGTGTGGATACACCATTCTTATAATCATTGTTCTTATCAGGATTTATCACATAATTTCCGCCAACAGGCATTGAAGGGAATGTAAAGGTTCCTGTCTGATTAGTGCTGATCGGAAGCAATGTAGTACCACCAAGTGCGACTTTAACATCCAGGACATTATCAGAAGTTTCTGTACTTACATTACCTGTAATTGTACCTGTCAGATGTCCACCTGCCGGACATGATCCGAGGTTATCCTGTATGATTATATATGTTGTACAATATGCCTGGTTACCCAATAGGTCTGTTGCATAAAGATTGACCGGAATTTGACCTACACCAACATCATCACAATCAAAGGTGAGACTCTTGACAGTAGTATCCGCTGCCAAAGAAAGCGTGAAATAGAAGCCGCATGGATGGTTACTGCTTGCATCAAAATCCTTTGCCCAGATCGTGATCGAACCGTTATCTACATGTCCGTCACCATCAGTATCTACCGGCATCAGATCAGCTGACAATCCATTGATACAAACCGGACTAGGAGCCTTGCATGATTTGAGGTTAATCAATTGCTCTTTCACTGTACGATTGCCACAACGATCTTCAAATGAATAGATCACCCTGTGAAATCCAAGTGGGAAGGTCCAGCTGAAATCGATTGCTGGTCCGTTACCACAGTATGGTCCGTAATCAATGACCTGATCATTATTAAGGTCAATTGCATAGCACCATTCCAGTAAGTCAGCCGGAGTACAATCATCCGTTGCTGTCTGATGTAGAGTTAATGGAATACCTGAGCAATCAAAATTATTGCACTGCTCAATGGTAGGCTGAGTAGTCTCGAAAACAGGTCCAAATTGATTCACAACCCGAATCACTTGTGTATGAACAAAGTAATTGACGTTTGGCACCAATCCTCCAAGTTCACCATACAGACACCACTCTATGATGGACCATGTACGAAGGATCTTGAAACATGCACCATCAGCAATTTCGAAAACCTGGTCTTCATAATTGATACCCACAAGATCACAATGATCTTCGTCTATGATAGGTCTGTCGTAAGGTGGTGGAAGATCATCAGGATCAGTACCGGCGCTACATTCAACACTGTGATAATCATCCGGCCAATCAATGGCATCACCTGTCAGCGGATGGAAGTTGTACACAGTAATCGTTTGATCACAGGATACTGACCCATTTGCGTCTGAAGCTGTGAATCTGCGTACTATAGTACCCACACCGCACTGATTCAGATTAGTAAATACCTTCTGTTCTACGTGTACACCACAATTGTCTACTACATATCCATCGAGGCCACAAATGAATCCGCCATTATTTGCAAAGTCATTGGTAGGATCGTATACACAGAATGGGTTTGTATTCCCTGAACCATTCACTACAGTCCCGAATATTTCCAGGTGATCAAGGTTCAATGGATAATCGCAGCTAATCGTAACGTTGGTTGGGCAGAAAATAATCGGTGGTATCTTATCCTGCACAATTACTTCAACCATACAGGAATTGATATTGCCTGATGCATCTGTTACCTCAAGCTGAACCATAATAGGACCTGCTCCGGCATCACAACAAGAGAAGGGTACTTTGGTGCGCAGCACAAGGCCTTCATCTTCGCTGGTTACTTTTCCATTTGGAATATCATCAACTCCTGCTCCATTGGTTGTCCAGTCGAAATCAATACACGATGTCATTCTTCTTGCTTTGAAAGTCACTGGTCCGCAGGCATCATAACTTCCGTCATCAAATACGGATGCGGGAATTTTCGTCAGACCAAATGGTCCACCTAAAGTTAATGCTACCACAGTGTGTGCATCGCAAATGGCTACTGGCGGCGTAAGGTCCGCAACAGTGATTGTCATTGTGCACGTGGAGGAATTATAACATTGGTCGTACGCAGTGTATGTGAGTACGTTTTGACCAACAGGTAATGAAATATACACTCCACCATTGTTATTAGTGAATCCTCCCGGATAAGTCACATTTGTGTGGGTTGTCGGGCTGCAGTCATCATATACAATAGCAGGTTGGAGCAATACAGTTGCAGTACATGAATTGCCATTCGTGGTTTGAGTGAAACTTGGTGGACAAGTGATGTGTGGGCCCTGGTTATCAACGATTTCAATCAGTTGTTGATAAATGGTATCCCTTTCACCGGTACAATGCCATTCGCGAACAGTCCAAAGACGCATGATCTTACGCACACAACCAATCTGTGGTAGCGGGATGTCTTCATATGTAGTCAGGGCATTACAGAAACCCATAAATTCAGGATATATCGGAAATCCCTCAATAGTAGGAACACCTGTCCCTACGAAAGGAGGATCGTCCAATGGATCAGGAATGCCATCATGATCTGCATCTGCCCATTGTCCATTGCACTGTAATGGATTACCATTTGCTACCGAAAATGAATCCGGAAATTCAATTTCAGAAAAATCTATCCTTTTCAGTAGAATATCCATTGTGCATGGAAGCGATTCATTGCCTGAAGCATCTTTTGCTATATATGTGCGCGTAATACGCTTAATATACAAAGGATCGCAAAGCAGCGTGGCTTGCTCATTCAAAAGGATTACGGAAGGATTTGGATCACAGTTGTCGAATGCAAGGGGACCTGTGAATACCATGAATTCAAGACATGATATTGTGTCATCCACACAGACGAGAGTGGGCCTCTGCTTGTCCTGGACCGTAATGTAGGACCAGCAACTGTTGCCTGAAATATTATCATGGATACTTGCGATTAAAGTAGTCCCGATTTCGGCAGCAGTCACTGTGGCATCTGGCAATGTATCATTACCGAGTGTAATTACGTACACGGTAAAATCACCACCCGTACATTGGCTGGTG
Source organism: Saprospiraceae bacterium (assembly GCA_040003045.1). Classification (GTDB taxonomy): domain Bacteria; phylum Bacteroidota; class Bacteroidia; order Chitinophagales; family Saprospiraceae; genus Opimibacter. The sequence continues at coordinate 4,253 of JBDUDG010000305.1, forward strand.
TCGGCGATCATGGCAACTGTGATTTCAGCTGTGCAATCTGCACCTAATGAAACCTGAGCGCCGTGGCAACCTAGCGAGCAATTTACCTGGCCATAAGCCTGGTTTTGCCACATGAGCATCAGTAGTAGTAAGCTCGCTGTCAGGGATTGGG
>JBDUDG010000306.1:0-4397 GCA_040003045.1 Saprospiraceae bacterium
AATGGAAATACGATAGTCAGATATGGATCATTTTTTTCAGATACTCCCCCTCCGGGAAATTATACAATCTGTGGTCTGAGTTATCTGACGATTGATTCTACGCAAGTCAACAATTTATTCTCAGCAGGAGATTACAATCAGCTAAACCAGGCTTTAATATCAGGTTTAGTTTGTGGTGAATTTTCTTCTCCATGCGTAGCTCTTCATGTTTTATCGATTCCTCCTCCTACAAATATCAATGTCAATTTGTGTAATGGAGAAACATATTCATTTGGAGGTCAAACGTATAGCCTGATGGGCGATTATGTACAAAATCATGATGGACCAGGTGCGTGCGACAGCGTTTTTAATATTCACATATTCACATCCAATATTGATTTCAATTTCAACCTTCCTGATTCATTGAATTGTGGTAATGGTGATGTCATTATAAATTCAACTGTGACCGGAAATGTTGGAGCTGTAACCTATGCATGGTCCACTTTAACCGGCAATATTATAGGTACTGTCAATACATCTTCCATTACGGTAGATCAGCCCGGGCAATATTTTTTATCAGTGGCAGATGCTATTTGCAGTAAAATAAAGGTGATCACCATACTGGCGGATCGGGGCTTCCCACAAGTATTTATAGAAGGAGCTCAGATTACATGCATGCATCCCACAGTAACGCTGAATCCAATCTATGTCCCATCTACTGCTTCTATTCTTTGGAGTGGGCCTAACGGATTTTCATCTACACAACCGATTATTAATGTTTCTGTTCCCGGTCCTTATTTGCTCACAGTTTCAAATTCATCCGGATGCGCTACTTCCAGACCTGTGTCTGTGACAATAGACACGGCTACAATTGATTTCCAGGTGTTGCAATTATCGAAAGATTGCCAGACTGGATTAGTCACCTTATATCAATCCGATTATACATCAATCATTGGATGGAATTGGACAGGACCCAATAATTTTAATTCAAACTATTGGAGACCCAATGTCAGTCTTCCTGGAATATACACGCTGACCTCAACTTTCCTGAATGGATGTCAGCGATCGGCAAGCTATTTTTTGGATGGTGATTTTACAATACCTGACATTGCTGTTTCACCAAGAGATACGCTCAACTGTAATGAAATCCTGTCGTTGTCAGTAACATCTGCAACACCCGGTGCAATTTTTTCATGGGCAGGCCCGCAATCATTTTCAAGCAATGTAGCTGATATACAAGTGAACCAGGCTGGTACTTACACAGCTTCTGTTGCATCATCGAATGGATGTGTTGCAAAATCAGATGTGATCATTGATTTAGGATCAGATGTTTTTTCCTACCAGATCTTTACGGATACAATTAATTGTGCAAATGATAGTGTACTGATTGGAGTGATTTCCGCTGATGCAGATATATATAAATGGATTGGATTTTCAGGACCTGATTCGCTGAATTCTTTTATCAAAGTCGGAGCCGGAGGTATATATAGTGTGAAGATGACAGATTTGATGACAGGTTGTGAAGTGATAGCCAATGTTCAAGTCGTTGAAGATTTTAGATATACGAATTTTGGATATAAAACAGATACAGTAACCTGTTTAAAACCTGTTGCCCAATTGTCTTTTATTCCTTTTGCAGGATATAACTATACAAATATTTTTTGGGAATTACCTGATCAATCGATTGTGCCAGGTCCATTGTTAACATCTGGTCTCCCGGGAGAATACCGGCTTTACGGGGTCGGTTCGAATGGCTGCACAGGAACCTGGGTCATTCAACTTCCTTTTGACACTATCCCTCCTTCTTTATTTATTGAATCAGCGTCCTTGGGGTGTGATGATACAATTGACATACGTACATTTTCATTAGAACCCATTGCAAGTTACCAATGGTCAGGTCCAGGGATTGTTACTCCGGGTCTTCAACAGATATCGGTGAACAAGCCCGGCATATATGATCTTGTCGTATCTGCTTTAAATGGCTGTACTACAGATTTCAATATTTTGGTCGACAGTAATTTTATGGTTCCAATATATTCTCTTGCATTTGATTCACTGCGATGTGATGCACCTGCTACTCTTGAAGTAAGTTCTCCTGATTCTTTGGCTACATACGAATGGAGAGACTTTCAGGATAATCTAATTTCTACTGATTCGATGATCCAGGTCAACACATCCGGAGTGTATTCAGTACAGATTAGGGGAGGGAATAATTGCACAGTGCAGGATACTATTGTTGTCCAACCAGTGGTGTATCCTTCATTCTCGTTCAAAACGGATACGCTTACATGCATAGAAACTAATGTCGCTCTCAAGGCCGTAGCATATTCTGCCTCTGCGACATTTCAGTGGAGTGACTTCATTGGAAATCCACTGGGGGGTACAGATCAGATCATGGTCTCCAATACAGGTCCTTTTATTTTGACCGTTACCGGCCAAAACGCATGTGAAACGAAAGACACCATTAGCATTCCTATTAATACGATGCCTCCGATGGCGATATTGAAATTGCTAGGCGAAATACGGTGCCAGAAGAGAGACATAATGTTTGATGGAAGCAGCTCAACTCCTAATGGACTTCAATACATGTGGAGCACAGATGGTGGAACCATAGTAGGGAATACTTTTCTGCCAGTCATCCAGGCAAAAGATACAGGTGTATATATTTTGAAAGTAGTGCGTAATGATAATGGATGTAGTGATGCTGACAGCTTTCATCTTACTGAAAATCCGGATGCTATTTCATTGGCCAGGCTTGGGATAGATCCTCCTGCCTGCAGTGGGGATTCAAATGCTGCAATTCATATCATTGGTTTGCAGGGTGGGATACAACCATTACTTTATCAGCTTGATGGGGGAGTGCTGCAATCTAAGGATGTATTTGACGGTTTGAAACCCGGGGATCATTTACTTCAGATCCTCGATTTTGCAGGATGTATTTATGACACTCTTGTGACAATACTTCCAACAAATCCTTTTACAGTAGATGCGGGTCTTGACCAGGAAATTAACATTGGTGAATCAGCTATGTTGATGGGAACGAATGATCTGGTTCCTGGTGAGATCCTGAACCAGGAATGGGATTCCCTAGGAATAGTTTTTTGTTCGGATTGTCCTGATTTTGAAGTTAGTCCTTCTGAAACAACGACATACAGATATAGGGTCTTTTCGGAGACAGGATGTGTTCTGGATGACAAAGTGATCATTTATGTCATCGAAAAAGGGAAATACTTTATTGCAAATGTGTTTACTCCAAATGGTGATGGGATCAATGATGAAATACGTCTTCATGCGTCACCAGGAATAGTCCGGGTACTGAAATGGATCATTTTTGACCGGTGGGGGAATGCTGTATTTGGTAAAACAGACTTCGATCCCAATGATCCTTCTGTTTTCTGGGATGGCTATACTCCAAGAAATGAAAAGCTGAATCCGGCTGTATTTCCCTATATGCTTGAGGTTAAACTGATTAATGGAAAAACTGAGATATATCATGGTACGATAACACTGCTCCGATAGATATTCTTAATTGATTGATACATGAGCGGCAAAGTTCAAATATGGTGGAAATGGCCTATGTAAATTCTGGATATTTTCATTAATTTTAGGGTTACAAGAGAAAATGAATTGCTGATTACCTTCCAACATGTATTTGCCGTGATAAAAACTCCTTAAAGGCCTTTGCCTTTTACTATCCGGACATCATGTGGTATAAAGTTGTGCAAAAACCTTTAGGCAAGAGAGTCATCGTTTCTGAACATATGCATCCATACATAATCTCTGGTACCGGGAGTAACTTTTTAACACTGGTTATCTTTGGTATTTCGATTACAAATGCTTTTTTTCAAAAAATAACACCTGATCGCAGCACGACTGCATCCTTCATTACTTCTAAAACTAGTGATAATGGTTTCATCCTGTACACAAATGATTAGGAAGGGATTTTTACTCTTCTGTGTTCTTTTTTCGCTTCTAAAATTACAAGCTCAATGCAATCCTCCAGGCGAGTTACCTACTGCAACTTGTAGTGCAGCTCCTTTAACCTGTTTATCGGATGCTTGCTATACGACCCTAAACAATCCATTTAATTGTTGTAATAACTTTTGCGGTGCTAATACCGTAATTAATAATCCCCAATATTTTCAGTTTATCGCAACGTCAACCGATGTCCAAATTAATATTCACGTTGATAATTGTAATAATGGAGGAGCTGGACTACAGTGTGCAATAGTGACTACTTGCGGTTGGGCCCCTTGTCCTGGAGGAGTCGTTCCTTGCCCTGATATCCTGGCATGCAATGCGGGTACCTCACCTGGTGGAACTATGGTGCTTAATGCCACAGGTTTGACTATTGGACAGACCTATTGGCTTTTAATTGACGGTGAAAATGGTGCTACTTGTCAATACACCATCAATTA
>JBDUDG010000040.1:0-14879 GCA_040003045.1 Saprospiraceae bacterium
AGATGAAAGTCTATTCTCCCCAGATTTCGACGATCACCATGAAAATTGAAAATAGCAAAGCCGTGCCTCCTGCACCAAATTCAGGTGACCTGACTGTAGCTAATACAAAGGTGAATGAGTGGGAAGAATTGTCATGGGACTTCTCCTCCACACCTATTACGGATGATGGTCAATATGTACGGGTGACATTGATATTTGATATCAATAATATCCCTGCAGAAGATGTGGTGTATTATTTCGATGATGTATCACTGACCGGTGGTGATTGTGGAACAACAAGCACTACAGGTCCTGTACGTCCGGGTGAATTGAGTATATCCCCAAATCCTGTAGTCGATGAACTGAGTATCACGGAACTTGGAAAAATCTCAAGACTGGACATTGTAAATCTCTATGGTCAGAAATTAGCAAGCGTCTCTGTTGGAAATGCAAGCAGCGCATATGTAAATGTGAGTGCTCTTGACCAGGGCATGTATATATTGGCCGGTTATGGCTCTAAAGGTGAAATCTTAGCGCTATCCCGTTTTGTTAAATTATAAATCAAAACATTCTGTAAATCGGGGAGAGCATTGCCTCCCCGATTTCTTTTTATATAGGTATGTTCTGTGCGGCATGTTGATTTGCATCTTGTTCGCCGGGTGTAAAACTAAAGTTACACCGATAGATAAAACATTAATTACTCCGTTTTCAATCGACGAACTGGAGCACCGCACTTTCAATTTCTTCTGGGAACTTGCTGACAAATCCAACTATCAGATCCCGGATCGTTATCCAACATTAACTTTCTCCTCCATTGCAGCCACCGGTTTCGGTCTGAGTGCTTACATCGTTGGGGCAGAGCGAAAATATATTTCCAGGGAACAGTCTGCAGAACGAACATTAAAAACGCTGAATGCTTTGTGGCATATGCCTGTGGGTTCCGCGGTTTCTGGCATCTCCGGTTATCATGGATTCTATTATCATTTTCTGACACTGGACAAGGCTGTACGTTTCAAGAATGTCGAATTGTCTTCCATTGATACAGGCTTACTCATGGCAGGTATACTATCCTCAATGTCATACTTTGATGCGGACAATCCAACAGAGCAATCCATTCGTGCAGTGAGCGATAGTCTGTATCGGAGGGTGGAATGGAACTGGATGATGAATGACAGTTTACGCCTTTGGATGGGATGGCATCCTGAACATGGTTTTATTCCTGCCCAATGGAAAGGATACAATGAGGCGATGGTCTTGTTGATCATGGCGATAGGTTCTCCTACACATCCGATCCCTGCAGCTGCATGGAATAAATGGTGTGAAACTTATACATGGGATGAATATGAAGGGCAGACTTGCATACAGTTTGATCCTTTATTCGGACATCAATACAGTCATGTATGGATTGATTTCAAAGGAATCCAGGATCCGTATATGAAATCAAAGGGCATAGATTATTTTGAAAACAGCAGGAGGGCAACATTATCTAACAGAGCATATTGCGTTCAAAATCCAATGGATGACAATGGCTATGGCCAATGGTGCTGGGGCCTGACAGCATGCGATGGTCCTGCAAGCAAGACTATAGAGTTGGATGGTCATGAAAAAACATTTTTTGATTACCGGGCAAGAGGGGCCTGCAGTTACCAGGTAGTTGATGATGGAACCATATCCCCGACGGCGGCGGGTGGGTCCTATGCTTTTGCGCCGGCGATAGCGGATCACACACTGAAAAATATGTGGGAAACCTACCGGGAAGATCTTGTCGGCGATTATGGATTTAAAGATGCATTCAATCTCACGTATGTTACTTCTTCAACACCGCATGGATGGTTTGATATAGACTACCTCGGAATAGACCAGGGACCAATTTTACTTATGATTGAGAATCAGCGGACACAGCTTTTGTGGAATGTGATGAAAAAGAATCCCTACATCGTTGATGGATTAAAGAAAGCGGGATTTAGTGGGGGATGGCTGGGAAAGTAACACCTCGATTCATCTTCGAACAAAATCGAAATGATGCAACTCAGCGCAAGCAAGTGAGATGTAAAATGTGAAATGTGAGTGTGCGCTTCTACCGACTCGTCTAAACTTAGTGCTTCAGCTCAGCAAACATTTGTCGATAACAGGAGCGGAAGAAAATATTGAAGTGTTTTTCTCCAATCCTGCTTTGGAATTATTTGTTGAACATGTTATTACTGAATTGAACAGATGTTGCAATATTGAACGAGATTTATGAGTATTCGGATTCCGGACTAAACCGTATACTCAAAAAATATTAGGCACAATTTTCTTATGTTGCCTTGAAATACCTATAAGACACCATTGCGATAATGTCACACAATCCCATCCTCAACAATCCCTATCTCGAACCCCTCCTCCACTATGCCACCGACCTGGATGGCACATTAAATTATCAGGATATCCGTAATGGCAGAAGGATTTTTACTCCCGGGATAAATGCGATGCCTACTCGTCAGGACCAAAGCTCACTTTTCGAAGTCAATGATCATGAAGCCGAGTATGGGACACACATCATCAACCTCTGCAGGAAAGAAGTCGGAAAATGGAGAAACGAAAAATATCCGGGTGTCACCCGCATTTCGCGCGAACTGCTCACATTTTGGTTCGATAATCCTGAACGAGAAGTATATCACAAACTTTTCTTTGCCCAACAAGAGACGATCGAGACCGCCATCTGGCTAAATGAGGTAGCTGAAAAATCAAACGCAGGACAACATATCATCAATCTCCTCCGAACTGGTCAGCATACAGCGGGATCCAATCCCGTCGATCAATTGCCAAGAATGGCCTTTAAGATGGCTACAGGTACCGGAAAAACTGTAGTGATGGGTTGTTTCATTGTTTACCATTTCTTCAATCGGCAGGAATATAGGAATGACACTCGGTTCGTAGACTATTTTCTCATCGTAGCTCCCGGTATCACGATTAAAGACAGACTGGGCGTGTTGGTGTATGATGTTAAGAATAAACACTCCAATCAACGTGATGACTATTATCACCAACGTAATCTGGTCCCATCACGACTAGAAAAAGACCTGGACAACCTGAATGCACGTCTAGTCATCACCAACTATCACACCTTTGAACCCAAGATACTGCAAGGCAACAAACGAAGTCCATTCGATGGAAAGGTTGATTTGCAGGGAAAGAAAATAGACACCGGCAATAAGGAGGACTTTTCACTAGTCATCAAGCGAATGATGAGCTCTTTCAAAAGCGGTAGTCGATTGCTGATACTCAATGATGAAGCTCACCATTGCTATCTGCCTAAATCATCCGGAAAAACCACGGACAATGAAGAGTCCGATGAAAATGAACGCGCTGCAGTCTGGTTTAGAGGCTTAAGGGAAATCAGCCAGCGATATAAAGTCAATACGATCTACGATCTCTCAGCTACACCTTATTATCTCCAGGGATCAGGTTATGATCCATATAGCTTATTCTCATGGGTAGTCACTGACTTTGGACTGATTGAGGCTATCGAAAGCGGTCTGGTCAAAATTCCTTTCCTGCCTGAAAGCGATGATGCGCAATCTATCGAAATGCCCGTGTTGCGCAACTTATATGAACACGTCAAGGATGAACTGCCTCGTAAAGGACAGCGTAAGAAAAAAGCAGATGCTAAAGTGGAAGGAAAAAAAGTAAAAGAAGAACCACCGAAGCTTCCCGTACTGGTCAAAGCAGCTCTCGATCAGTTTTATAATCATTATGTAGAATATTACAATGGTCATCGGAAGCAACAGGAGACCCGACCCAATCTCTTCTCTCCACCTCCAGTATTTATTCTCGTCTGCAACAACACATCCGTATCCAAAGAAGTTTATAAATACATAGCAGGATATGAATACGTCGATGAAGAATCCGGTGATATGATCGTTTACCCCGGTGCCAAAGAATTGTTTTCAAATTATGATGCCACAAGGAAACCACTACAGCGTCCTCCCACACTCATCATCGACAGCGATGCTCTTGAAAACAGCAATCAGATCAATGAAGATTTTCGGAAAATATTTTTCTCCGAAATCGAGGAGTTCAAAAAAGATTATGTGCGCGTACATGGCCATGGCAGCTCAGAAAATATCACCGAAGCTGAATTATTACGTGAAGTTGTAAACACAGTAGGACGACAAGGCAAGCTGGGATCTCACATTCGATGCGTTGTATCTGTATCCATGCTGACAGAAGGATGGGATGCCAATACAGTCACGCATATAATGGGCCTGCGTGCATTTGGATCGCAGTTGCTTTGTGAACAAGTCGCTGGTCGTGCGCTCCGCAGAATGAGTTATGTGTTGCAGGGTTACGATAAGGAAGGAAATCCAACCACCGACAAGCGCAAGATTGCTGTTTGGAAATATCCGCCTGAGTATGCACACATCATCGGTATCCCTTTCAAACTTTTTAAAGGTGGAGCCGGCGAGGGACCTCCTGAACCGCAGGATCTGATCCATATAAAAGCACTGCCCGAACGACAGGCCCAATTTGAAATCGAGTTTCCCAATATTGTCGGGTATCGGATTGATAATATAGATGAGCCCGTCACCTGGGATTTTTCCGGTCTTGAAAATTTTGAAATCGATGGTAGCCTTATTCCACTTCACACTTTTCTGAAGACGGCTTTCTCCAATGATGAAATTGAGATCCGCATAGAAAGTGCAAAGACAAAACGGGATGCGGAAATTATTTTCTCGCTCACCCGTCATCTGCTCAATTATCATTTTGGAAATGATGAAGGCGCAGTTCAATTTCAAAAATTCAATCACCTCCGTCATGCTGTCGCGGAATGGTATGATAAGAAGATCGCTCTGCTCAATATCCAGGATCCGATCTATAAAAAACTCATTGATCTGTACGATCCTAAAACTGTCGTCGATCACATAGCGCGTGGAATCAATACACACCGGAATACAAAGGAGATTATTCGACCTGTTTTCAATTATTACAACCCCTTCAGTAGTACTAAGTATGTCAGCGGACATACGTCTAAAGAAGTCTATCCAACCATCAAAAGTCATGTCAATTATGTGGTCGCCGATACCGAGAGTTGGGAACAAATAGCTGCCAAGACGCTAGAGCAGTTGCCAGAGGTAGAGCGATATGTAAAAAATGCTTTCCTTGGATTTACCATCCCATATACAAAAGATGGAAAGGATGCGGGCTACTATCCTGACTTCATCGCACAGGTCAAAGACCGGGAAGGAGTCATTCACAATCTTATCATTGAGATCACGGGAATGAACAAAGAAAAGGCTGAAAAAAAATGGTATGTCGAACACAGGTGGCTTCCGGCCGTCAATGCTGTACGGGAGAACCATGGCTATCCGGCATGGCACTTCATCGAGATAGCTAATGATATACGGAATATTAAAAATGAGCTGAGCACAAAAATTTCATCTTTAAGCGTAAAGTTGAATTTGAACAAAGGAGAATATCATGCGTGACCAGGAGTTAACGGATTTACTCAAAGAATTTCAGGCTCTGCCAAAAGAGTGTGAATGGGTCGAATTTAAAGTGAATAATGGAAATCCGGAAGAGATCGGAACAAACTTATCCGCACTCAGTAATAGCGCGTGTTATCACAGCCAACGTTTTGGATATCTTGTTTACGGCATCGAGAATGAAACACATCGCGCTATCGGGACTGCCTTTTCACCAAAAAAAGAAAAAAAGGGGAACGAAGAACTTGAGAATTGGCTAGCTATTCATTTAAACCCGAGGATAGATTTTCAAATATTCGAATGGGAGTTTGATGGAAAGCATTTTGCAATTTTAAGAGTAAATGCTGCCAAAAATAAGCCTGTGGATTTTAAACAAACGGCATACATCAGGGTCGGATCATACACAAAACCTTTACGTGAACATCCCGAGAAGGAAAGAAAAATATGGAACAGAGATAATGAGTTCGTTTTTGAGAAGGAACTAGCTAAAGAAAATCTATCCGACGCAGACGTCTTATCGTTCATTGATTATCCCGCATACTTCGATTTGATTGAACTGCATTTGCCAGGAGATCGGAAGGGAATTATAAAACGTTTGGTGGAAGATAAAATGATCATTCCAAATGGTGGCCGATATGACATTCCCAATTTAGGTGCCATTTTGCTAGCGAAAAATTTGCTGGATTTTGATTCTATCTCCAGACGAGCTATTCGTGTGATTAAATATGAAGGTAAGAATCGCACAAAAACACTGAAGGAACAACCGGGTCGCCGTGGATATGCTATTGGTTTCAATGGCTTGATCCAATACATCAATGATAATCTTCCGGCAATGGAAATATTATTGGACAATGGATTGCAGAAGAGCGTACCTATGTATCCCATCATTGCCATTAGGGAGCTGGCAGCAAATGCACTTATACACCAGGATTTTTCCATTTCAGGATCATCTCCGATGATAGAAATTTTTGAAGGCAGGGTTGAGATTACAAATCCCGGAAAACCACTTATCGACATTTTACGATTTGTGGATCATAGCCCGCAAAGCCGAAATGAGACATTGGCGAAGTTTATGCGGAAACTTCACATTTGTGAAGAGCGTGGCAGTGGAATTGATAAAGTCATTTTTGAATGCGAACTCTATCAATTACCTGCTCCTGAATTTATCGTTGGAGATACCTATACGAGAGTCATCCTGCATGGGCGTAAAAGTTTTCGTGAAATGGACAAGCAGGACAAAGAACGAGCTTGTTATCTTCATGCTTGTCTGAAGCATGTTTCAGGTGAGTATATGACGAATCAAAGCCTGCGCAAAAGGTTTGGAATAGAAGAACACAATTATTCCATCGTTTCAAGGATTATTGCCGACACCATTCAATCAGGTTTGATAAAAGACTATGATGATCAGAACCAATCTAAAAAGTATGCAAAGTATGTCCCTTTCTGGGCATAATTCTTATGTGATGGTTATGTGATTATGAATTAAATGTATATGTATAATTATTTGTTTATCAATAATTTATGATAAATATCTTATGTGATTTCGGATTATCTGGGATCCATCACTGCGCTCTGATTCACTTAACATCTTATGTGACTGTTATGTGATCAGAATTATACTTAACGACATAAACAACAGATAATCAATTAGTTATGAAATATACTTATGTGATGATTTTAGCACTGGAATAGCCCGCATATCAACGGGTCTTGGGAGCAATCCAAAATCCCAAATTTAAACCCATCGATTTCGATGGGATTAAAAACCAGGCAGGATCAGTAATAATAATCCAATAAAGAAATTAAAATCGTATGGCAAAAAAAGTCGAATCCATAAAACACAAAAGTGATACACGTGCCCATATACCCAGCCAGGAAGAAGCAGGATATGAGGACTCCAATCCTAAAGTAAATGAAGGAAAAAAAACACTTGAACTTCCTAAAAACCCAATCGTTCATCGTGGTCAGGATCCGGAACTCTTCTGGAAGACAAGTACGGCAATGATGATCGTGATAATGTGCTGCGCGTGGATATACGGAGTCTGTACCGCCATGAGCATATCGCACCAGAAACTTTAATAAAAAATCTTTATCGTATCAGTGAAGAGAAAAGTGCACAGACTAATCTATTCAATGATCTGTTTGGAAATGCATTAGAGAAAGAAGAGATCAACAAGGTCAGTGAATACTACCATCATCAGGATGGCTGGACCAATAGGCTCATCCAGGGTGATAGTCACCTGGTCATGTCAAGTCTGCTCGAACGTGAAGGCATGGCCGGACAGGTGCAGATGATCTATTTCGATCCACCGTATGGCATCAAATATGGCAGCAACTGGCAGATCAAATTAAATAACCGGGATGTCAAGGATGGAAATGATGAGGCACTTACTGGAGAGCCTGAACAGATAAAAGCATTTCGTGACACTTGGGAATATGGAATTCATTCCTACTTATCTTATTTGAGAGATCGTCTATTAGTTGCAAAGGAATTATTAACGGAAAGTGGAAGTTGCTTTGTGCAGATAAGTGATGAGAATGTACATTTAGTCAGATGTTTGATGGATGAAGTGTTTGGAAGTGAAAACTTCATTAATCAAATTACTTATTCAACAAGTGTAGCGCTAGGGGGAACATATCTTCAAGGAGTGTGTAACTATATTTTGTTTTATTCAAAAAATAATTTAACGTTGAAATTTAGAAAAATATTTACTGAAAAAAATATTGGTGAAGGTGCATACACAAGTTTAATGTTTGAAAATGGATCATATAGATCTATGACGAAAGCTGAAATGGAAGGTAAAAAAGTGTTTCCCTCAGATTCAAAACCGTTTTTTAATCTAAATATGCTATCAGCTGGTAGAACTGAAAGTTGTGTATTCCCAGTTCAAATTGATGGAAAAACAATAAACCCTGGAGCAGGCAAGTCTTGGAAGACAAATGAAAAAGGAATGAAAAGACTAATTGAAAAAAAGCGAATAATTAGTACTGAAAACAATATAAGATATGTTCTCTTTCATGAAGATTACCCAGTAAAAGAGTTAACTGATATTTGGAGCGATTTAGGAGGTGCTATAGATAAAAAATATGTGGTTCAGACAAATCAAAGAGTAATTCAAAGATGCATACTTATGACTACCGATCCAGGAGATTTGATTTTAGATCCAACCTGTGGAAGTGGAACAACAGCATTTGTTGCTGAGCAATGGGGTCGACGTTGGATCACAATCGACACCAGTCGGATTGCATTGAATATTGCCAAAACAAGATTGATGACTGCGGTATATCCCTATTATCATCTGTACAGCGATGTAGATGTGGCATCAGAGAATAAGGACAATAAGATTAAAAAGACTATTCGCGAAAAACCGGAAGAAGAAAGAATATCTGACATCAGGCAAGGCTTCGTGTACGAAGAAGTCCCACACATCACATTAAAGTCACTGGCCAATGATGAGCCACCTGATACAGAGACATTATTCGATAAGCCGCAGGAAGATAAAAAACGGCTTAGAGTAAGTGGTCCATTCACCGTGGAAACACTTCAAAATTTCGAACCCTTAGCTCCTGAAGATCTCGATGACGAAACAAAACCCGGGGAGGACGCAGGTGCATTTGAGGAAGTCATACGCCAGCATCTGTTGAGTGCCGGTATAAAAAATGGCCGCAAGGATGAAAGCGTGATTTTCAGTCGCGTAGATTTATTGAGCCATGAATACATCCATGCGGAAGGATTCTATAGAGATGAGGTGGGAGAAAAGAAAGCTTATTTCCACATCGGCCCCAAGTTCGGCACTGTCAGTCGCCGGGATGTCAACGAAGCTATCAAGGAATGTCGTAATCGCGGAGATGCGCAGTGGCTCGTGATCCTGGGTTTTAGTTTTGAAAGCGAAATAGAAGGCGGTACGCAGACCACAAAGTTCGGAACATTTGAAGTGACCAAGGCACGTATCCATGACGACCTGCTACAGGAAGGGCTGAAGAAGAAGCCGGCAAAAAGTGCAGCCAGTTTTGTCACCATTGGAGAGCCTGATATCGTCCTGCACAAAAATGGAAGTGAAGCCACCGTTGAAATCCAGGGCCTCGATATCTATGATCCCATCCGCGATGAAGTCAAAGCCCGTAACATTTCTGACATCGCCTACTGGATGGTAGACGATGATTATGACGGAAGCAATTTTATCGTCAAGCAGGTATTCTTCTGCGGTGGTGACAGAGATGAATTTGACAAATGGCGCAAAGGACTCAGCAATCTGTCTAAAGACACCACAAAGAAAAAGGTAGAGAAAACCCTGAAGATCGAAATTGACGATGAGGCCTTTGATCGCCTGTATGGACACACCAGTCATCCGATCGAAATAAAACAAAAGGGTCAGAAGATTGCGGTACGAGTGATCAGTCAGTTTGGGGAGGAGGTAATGAAGGTTTTAACGATCTAGTTGGAGTAGGCTAAGTTGTTGACGGATGGGTTTTCGGAGCTAAGGAGCATGATCTTGAACCGGAAGAGAGCTATAAGATTGCGGCTGATGGGGATGAGTAAAACTGAATGAAATTTTGTAAGTTATCTTTGTAATTTAGGCTAATAATTAGAGATTAAATGATTTATGTGGTTTTGGTAAATTTTGATTAGGGATTGCATTCGTAGGGTAGGAAAATTTTGATCTAGGAAAGTATGGCATCCATTGGATTAGCAAATCGTTAAGAAATCTTATCAACAATATTGTTGTCTACTTTTATTCTTATCCATTACCTCTCATGAAAACAATTATTTCCTCTAAAGCTAGTACCAACCAGTACTTGATTTTTTTATTTGTAATAGTCACTTATAATTCGTATTCCCAAAAGTTATCATCAGATGAGTTGACATATACTTTGAATCATGAGGACCAAAGATTGCAACAGGAGTTTGTTTTAGGATCAGGAAATTTACCTTTTGAATCTGAACGAGCTGAAGTTGCTTTCAGCCATCCTTGTGTACTTACATGTCCGGGAAATCTCACTTTGACTCTGGATCCAGGTGCATGCGATGCTGTTGTTAATTATACTGTAAATGTAGCTCCAGGATTTCCAGGTGAAACGGATTGTCAAACATCTGTGCAAACAGCTGGACTTCCAAGTGGTAGCCATTTTCCAATTGGCACTACTGCGAATTGGTTCGAAGCGACCAATGATCAAGGTGTCCAATCTACTTGCTCGTTCAATGTAACTGTTAATCCGTTTCCAAATCCGTCTTCCACACTTACCTGCAATGGTTTAATTCAAGATGTTATTAATGAAAATTGTATTTATTTTTTAAGTGCTGATCAGGTTTTGGAAGGCGGACCATATCAATGTTACAATGATTACATTGTGTCAGTTCAAGGTTTTGGATCTGGATTTGGAGGAATTTCAATTAATTGTTCAGCACGTTGTCAAACATTAGGTGTGACCGTAACCGATCCAAGTACCGGAAATTCATGTTCGGGCCATATCGCGTTTGATGCTACCGCACCAACTATTCAAGCTAGTAGTATTAATTTTTATAATGTAAGTACAGATCATCTTTCACTTGAATGGGCTAGCGGAGATGGCACATCCAGGGTTGTCAAAATTAATACCTCTAATAACTTTACATCCCCCCAAAATGAAACCGATCCTCCTGGTGATTCGCATTATGAGGGAGCGGGTGAGCAGGTTGTGTATAATGGAACAGCAGATAATGTTACCGTAACAGGTCTCTCACCAGCTACTACATATTGGTTTAGAATCTTTGAAGCAAAAGAATGTGCGAATGGGTTGCTATTTAATACTTCCAATGCGACGGGGAATCCGAAGAGTCAGGCGACATCTGGTAATGTAAATCCATCATGGATTGGAATATATGTAAGTGATTTGAATCATTCATTTGGGCCAACACTTTTATTAGAGGGTACCAGCACGCAAGTAAACTTACCACCTACAGTAAAGATATGCGCAGATGGATCTAAAGTAACTGTTGTTAAATATAAAAACACAAATCTCTCTTATAATAATTCGAATATACATTTTAGAATAAAAAGTGATCCATTTGGTCAGAATGAGGACCGATATGGGGTTTTTGCTTCTCAGGACTATTACATTCATAATGATACAATCATTGCAAGATTTACACATCCAAAATACATTAAAACAAATATGCTTTCTTGGGTATCACATGATGAAATTGAGGTTGTTTATGGTGTAGATACTAAACTCTATAGCTATCCAATAAATTTTTATAGAGCACCCATTGTGTTTGTTCATGGTCTTTGGGGAAGCCCTGAAACATTTTTAGAAATGCAGACTGTTTTTACGGATAATAATCTTTACCCTCCTTATGAATCTGGACTTGAATACCCTAATTCCCCATTATTAGAGCGAGTAAATTATATTGCAACGAATGGTTCAAGTTTTTTCACGAATAGGGGACAAGTAAAGTATGGTATCAGGCAAGTCTTATTGAATGCCAGAAATGAAAAATATTCTGCTGGAAAAGTTATTATTATTAGCCACAGTATGGGGGGAATACTATCACGGCTATATCTGCAAGGATCTTGGCCAAATATTCCATATAATAATGATATAATTAAGTTAATAACTATAAATACTCCACATTTTGGCACTCAGACTGCAAATTGGTTATGGGAATATCATCCAAATCTAATTCAAAATTTACAGGAATTTTTTGCTGAATATCTACCATGGTTTGATTCTCCTGTAGGCTCAAATAATGGAGATATTAATGCTATTTTTGATTTGAAAGTTGATTCAGATCCTATAATGTATAAACTTAATATTCCTGTTAATAGTCAAAACAAGGTTGCATCGGTAACTATTCACACTGACGCTGAACCTCTTATTCCAGTTTATAGTTCAATAGCAATTGCTGTAAATGCACTAGTTCCAGATTACATTTTTAATGGCGAAGTAAATGATCTCATTGTGCCTATATCCTCTCAGAAAGCAGGCATAAATATTTATAATACACTTTCAGCCCAATGGCATGTAGGATCATCTGGACACACAGGAATAATTAATGGATGTATTAATTTACTTGATGAAAACCCAAGAACAAGTGCATTGTTTACTAACAATGGTTTTCAACCTGGAATGTTAATTCCTCCTCCCAATTTTAAGGAAAATAATAGTCATGAGAAGAGAGACGCAAATATATTTGTTCACATTATTTCTCCTTCAGATAATGAAGAATTTAATGCTGGGGAAAGCGTTCCAATTGGTTTGCAATTATATGGTGATATAAAAAGAATAAGTGTAATAATCTTTGGAAGTTCTATAGAACCTATTACGATAGATACTCAATTAGTTTCTAGTTTGGTGTTTACTATTCCAAATGATGCACTGGGAACATTAAAATTACTTGTATTGGCCGGGGATTCAATAACATGGTATAGTGATGATATGATTCAAATTGAGGTAAAGAGCAATGTATTGCCTGATAGTGTATCTATTTACCCAAATAAAATTATAAGTCCACTTGGGAGCAAAAATGCAATAAACGTTTTTGCACATTTTGGCAATTCTAAAATTGACATTACATCCTCCCACAATTTAGCAATAAGGTTTGATTCTGCATTTTTGATCTCTCTTGTTCCAGGATTAATGCAGAGCAAAAGAGTGGGTGTGTCCAATGTAATTGTCCAATATGGAGAACTAAAGGATACAATGGATATTTCCAGCTATGATGACCCAAATTATTTGATATCAGCATTCAACTACTCCAGGAGTAATATTTGCTCAAATGATACAATTCATTTTAAACAAACAAGTATTGGACTTCCGACACAGTTTTTATGGACATTCCCTGGTGCGGAGCCTACGTTTTCAACTGAACCTGACCCAGCAATTGTTTACCAAAATACAGGTCTATACTCTGTTAGTTTGAAAACATACTTTGTAAATGGCGTTGATTCTGTAACCTTGGACAGTTTCATTTTAGTTAGTCCAAAACCTATCTTAAGTGTTATTTCAAGTGATACAACAACATTTTGTCAAGGAGACTCTGTAACACTTTCAACAAGTTTTGCCAATTCATATCAATGGAGTAATGGAGCTACGAGCCAAGATATTACCGTTAACTCTGGTGGAGTTTATGTGGTAACTATCACAGATGAGAATGGCTGTACAGCAGTTTCATCTCCTGACTCTGTCAATGTTAATCCAAATCCAATACCTGAAATCACGCCAAATGGCCTAACAACTTTTTGTCGAGGAGGGGAAGTCAACTTAACCTCTGAAACTGAGACTACCTACTTATGGAATACGGGAGACATCACTCAATCTATTGAAGTGTCTGCATCTGGCGATTATAGCCTTTTTGTTACAGATTCAAACGGTTGTACCGGTTATTCAGACACTCTCACCGTTACTGTCTTTGACTCCATTCCTGCCGACATCACCTCTTCAGATTCAACTATATTCTGTGCGGGAGATAGCGTCATATTATCTGCCAGCCTTGGCTCAGCATACAATTGGAATACAGGTGAAACAACTCCGTCCATATTAGTAAAGACAGCTGGAAAATATTTGGTTACAGTTATTGATTCAAATGGCTGCTCTTCTAAATCTGATTCTGTTTCCATCCAGGTGCATGATTTACCTATTGTAGATCTTGGGTCTGATACCATAGTGAGTCCACCCTTTATTCTTAATGCTGGAAATCCCGGATCTTCCTTTATGTGGAATACCGGAGAAACTAGTCAGTCGATAACACCAGATTCATCGAATTGGTATTCCGTAACAGTCACTGACATTCATGGCTGTAAATCCATAGATTCTATTCACGTTGATCTTATTACAGGTATTGCCACCCTGAGTGAAACGAATCATTTAAGGGTATACCCAAATCCTAACAACGGCTCCTTCACACTTTCTGGAGACATATCCACCCCGGAGACGCTTAGTCTGAAAGTGTACAATTCATTTGGGCAAGTGGTTTATACGTCCGGTAATGAAGACGTCTCTGGCCTGTTCAGTAAAGTCATCCATATGGAGAAACCAGTACCCGGGATGTATTACATTTTCGTAAATCTTGGGACTCAAACTTATTCAGTGAAAGTGATAGTCTTTCCTGGTTAAGTACAATGTGTGCAGAGATGCAAGTGATGACACCTGTCTTTTAATCAATATCTGTGCGTAATATATCTCAACTTATTAGATATATAACCTAACCATTTTCCGAAAGCCATCTCGGCAATAACAATTACAGTTGAACACAACAGGAAGTGACTTATACTGTATCTTGTACCTTCCGAAAAACGTATACTTAAATCGAATCCGGTATGAGTCACTTTATCCGTTTCTTTTCCTTTTGTCTTATACTTTTTGCTTTTATCTCCTGCAGAACAAAAGCACTCACTGCTTACAAATCCAATCCTTACTCTTCAAAAGTGGACAGTGTCATGGCCCTCATGACCCTTG
>JBDUDG010000041.1:0-14773 GCA_040003045.1 Saprospiraceae bacterium
TACCGAAGCTTATAGGTTAAAAGCTACGCCTGATTAATTCTGTTTTATACCGAAGCTTATAGGTTAAAAGCTACGCCTGATTAATTCTGTTTTATACCGAAGCTTATAGGTTAAAAGCTACGCCTGATTAATTCTGTTTTATACTGAAGCTTATAGGTTAAAAGCTATGCCTGATAAATTCTGCTTCATACCGAAGCTTTTCGGTTAAAAGCTACACTTGGTTATTGCTGTTTTATACCAATACTCCAGACTACCATGTCTCAATAACCTACCTACTGTTAACAATGGATTTTAACCATATCCCATTTTTATGGGATTGACGACACATTCATATTCTAATACTTTTAAGTCGTAAATTTGAAAATCAGGCTCCTTTGTTTTGGTAGATTGGCTCAAATCAGCCGTCCAACAATTTAACCCACCCACAATGAAAAGTTTATTGGTTTTCCTAGTTACGATTTTTTTGATTTCCTGTTGCTCTGCTCAGTCCCAATCAGACATGAATGAAAACGAGCATAAAAACTATGTAAGAACTGATCAGGAACTTAATACACTCTATCAGAGCATTTTGAAGGAATATACTGAAGACACTGCCTTTATTAAAAATCTAAAGACAACGCAAAAGATCTGGATATCCTTCAGAGATGCTGAAATGAAAATGAAATACCCCGATCGTGAACCTGGATATTATGGGACCATTCAACCATCATGTTGGTCCATCTACCTGGCCCGACTCACACAGGAACGTATCAACACTTTGAAAGAATGGGAAAAGGGTGATGAAGAAGGCGATGCATGCTCTGGATCAGTAAAAACAAAAGAATAGGATGAAATTCAGGGTCATCATCGCTAGTCTGCTTATAACAACCTTTTGTTTTTATATCACAGGTTGTAATGGAGACAAACAAATACCTGAAGGTGGAAAAGCAGATACTGCATCCTCAACCTCCGTTGATTCTGTTGCGACCGCTGAATGGAGAGCTCCTGATACCTCTACCCTCGTAAAAAATGACTCCGGTACTTTAATCCTTTATGGAAAAAATTTGGTGGCCAATACAGCAACGTTTTTTGGACCAAAAGGTATCATCAATCACAATGCAAATGGTATGAATTGTCAGAATTGTCACATGGAGGCTGGCACACGATTATATGCAAATAGTTTCAGTGCAGTGCAGGCAAATTATCCAAAATTCCGGCCGCGATCTGGTACGGTAGAACATCTTGAAAAAAGAATAAATGACTGCTTCGAGCGAAGCATGAACGGAAAAAAGATCGATAGCCTGAGTCATGAAATGCAAGCAATGGTGGCATACATCAATTGGGTAGGAAAGGATGTAAAAAAGGGAGAGGTGCCCAAAGGTGCATCAGTGATTGATCTTCCTTACCTCAGCCGTGCAGCTGATCCCGCACAAGGCAAAAAAGATTTTGAAACACTCTGTGTCACTTGCCACGGTGAGAATGGAGATGGACTATTGAAGCCGGACCAGGTCACCTATTTCTATCCGCCTTTGTGGGGTCCTCACAGTTATAATACCGCTGCAGGAATATACAGGATGTCACGAATGGCAGGCTATATCAAAATGAATATGCCTTTCGCTCGAACGATCCGTGAGAAAGCAGTATTGACTGACGAACAAGCCTGGGATATTGCCGCTTATGTGAACAGTAGACCAAGACCAGAAAAGAAATTTGCTGCAGACTGGCCGGATATTAAAAAGAAACCAGTGGATTATCCTTTTGCTCCATTCGCAGATTCCTTCAGCGAAGCACAACATAAATATGGCCCATATCAGGAAATCGCAGACGTATCGAAAAAAAAATAAACTTCTTTTTATTCAAACTAATGACCACAATGGAGATTCAGATTTCATCATCATTTAAAACTAAACAACATGAATGAAAGTAATTTTGACCAGTCAACACATCGCAGGAGTTTCCTGGGATTCGTCGCAAAGGGCGCAGCAGCCGTAGGCATTTCTGCAGCCTTCACTTCTTTGCCATTAAAGCAAATACAAAAGTCAGCAGGTGTGTCTAATATAGACATCTCAGCCATGAATGAAGCCGATGTTTGGTTTGGAAAAGTCAAAGGAAAACATCGCGTCGTATTTGATGCAACGCGTCCGAATGAGATCATGCCTTTCGTTTGGCCAAAAATATTCCTGCTGACCAACGCTGCTACGGGCACACCGGAGCACGATAATAGTGTGGTCGTGGTTCTTCGACATAATGCGATCCCCTATGCATTCATGGACAATATGTGGGAGAAATATCATTTCAGTGAAGTGTTCAAAGCAGATGATGTCGGTAGTGCTTTTCAGGCTGCTGACGCGAAAACTGCTGCGAAAACGCGTAATCCATTCTGGAATACAAAACATGGTGATTTTATGGCGCCCGGTTTTGGCGCAGTCGATATCGGTATCAAAGATCTCATGGCCAGTGGTGTCATGTTTTGTGTGTGCAATGCAGCCATGACTGTATTTTCAAATGTCATCGCCGGAATGCACAATATGAAAGCAGATGATGTCATGAATGACTGGAAAGCCAACATCATACCCGGAGTCCAGATCGTGCCTTCCGGTGTATGGGCTCTCGGACGCGCTCAAGAACATAAATGCGCATACATTTTTGCAGGTTAGAATTACCTGATTGCTTGTCACCTCTTTTTTGCTTAAGCTAAGGCAGGATATTTCGTCCTGCCTTAAGATCTTTCTTTATCTAAAATAAAAAAAATCCAGCCATGAAAAAACTTCTTTTTCCAATTATCATTATGCTGCTCGCAGTGCATGCATACGGACAAAAAGCACCTTACAATGTCGTCTTTGATGTCACCAGCAGTGATACAACCGTCCACAGGATGGTGATCCGCCTGGTCAATGAAATCACCAAAGCCGATCCCAATGCAAATATTGAAGTGGTGTATTATGGAAAGTCCCTCGATATGATCACACAGGGAAAATCAACCGTCGCAGACAATGTGATGTCACTTGCCGCCATGCCACATGTGAACTTCAATGTTTGTGAAGTTGCAATGAAAAATAATAAGGTGGATAGGAGCCAATTGGTTCACGGCGTCGGAACCGTACCCGATGGTATCTATGAAATCGTTTCAAAACAACATGATGGTTGGGGCTACATTAAAGTGGCGAAGTAGCACAAGGCAACAGCAAAGAATTGGTACCTATCTGGGGCTCCTCATGGTACTAATTATTTGATCCTCCAATGAAATGTCCATTGGTGTGATACTTAGTAGTTCCTGAAGTGGAAATCAATGGCATGACACTCAATGTTAACAGAGTGAGTCAGTTTTTAATGGATTGACCCTAATTGCCCAATGATTTATCCTGGGGATAAGACAATAATCACTATTGGCGTTAGCAAAAAGGAATCACATCTAAATTTAAAATTTACCGCTTTCATTAATATTCATACTTTGATACATGAATAATAATGAATTGGCTCGGTCAAAAAAAATTATGGTGATTCGTCATGCGGAAAAACCAACGGTTAGTGAAATAGGGGTGAATTTTGAAGGCAAACTGAGTACTGAATCACTCATCGTAAAAGGGTGGTTAAGAGCCGGAGCCATAATACCCTTTTTCAATCCTGCTGAAAGTATTCTTCAAACTTCAGAAATCTCAGTTCCAGATGTGATATATGCCTGCGCCGCAGAAACCACAGTTGAAAGTATGCGTTCTATAGAAACGGTCACTCCATTAAGTCAACGATTGAATCTTCTTGTCAACAAAGATTTTGGAAAGAAGGAAGTGAAAGAAATGATCAGTCATGTAATGTTGCAATCAGGGACAATTTTAATCTGTTGGAAACACGAAGATATTCCTCTCATTGCCAACCAGATTCTTGCTAATCTTGAGGCGCCTCAAAGCTGGCCGGCGGAACGTTTCGATATCGTCTGGATATTTGATCTTGATCTTTCAACTGGCCAATACGCATTTTCACAATTGCCGCAAAATTTATTGCCCGGTGATCAGGACACCTATGTAAAGTAGATCCTAATTGAAATCATGCTTATAACTTCTGCATTGTAATATATGTTTTTTGGGATTGCGAATGAGAGTTGACGGCGTTTTCAACGCTCAACCATTTTGCAAGTAAAACGTTTAATATTATTATATTTATACAAATGAAGACCTTAAAAGCGCGGAGTCAGCACTATAATCACTGACAACCCAGAAATGAAAAGCATTTTACTATTCTCACTTTTATTCATTTCTCTTTCATCATTCAGTCAGATATTGAATGGTAGTTTTGAAAATGGCTCAGGCCCAGATTTATCTTATTGGCAATGGACTTGTGGTGGAGAATCCTTCAATAAAGCCCCGGAAGGAGGTGGCAATTGGAGTATCAAGGTTGAAGGAGGCAATGTGAAAGGCTGCTGGCCAGGGTATGCATATCAGAAAATTCCTTCTGTATCCAGCTCGCAATCATTTATCCTGTCCGCTATGAGTTATACTGAAGGTTCAATACCAATTGGTATTTATTTTGGAACGATCAACAAAGGTGTTATTACAAGAATGGAAGGGGATACCACTTCAGCAAAATCCTGGAAACCTCTCAGCATTCAATCCAACTTTAATCTTGCAGCGGGGGACACAGCTGTGGTTATATTATTCGGCGGGGTCGCCGGAGGTCCGGTGCAGCCTTACGGTTATTTTGATTTAGTCACGCTTGATGAGACTACCGGAGTGCAACCGGTAGCTGAAAATGAATCGGTGACTATATTTCCCAATCCATTTTCTTCGGAAATCACTATTTCGCTGGACAATGAAATTCAAAATGGTATGCTTTCAATTTTTAATAACATAGGACAAGAAGTAAAACATGTCAGCAACCTTTCAGGTCATACATTTTCTCTTGATCGAGGAGATCTTACTGCAGGATTGTATTTTTTGCGTTTGACAAATAACGGCAAAGTTCTTATGATGAATAAAGTACTGATTAGCACCGCTGATTAACCTCAGTTTCAATGATTGAAATATTCTTTTAAAAAAGCCCGTTATCACAACATTTTCGGCCTAAAATCATTTAGAAAGGATCAGGAACCATATACAAGTGAGTTGGAAGCATGTGGCACGCAAAGCTTTAAAGATATTTTTATGGCTTGTTGGCATTATAGTCATCTTAATTTTCCTGTGTTTATTACTTCTCCAGACTTGCTACATTCAAAATCTTGTAAAAAACAAGGCTGTTCATTTCCTGGAAAATAAGCTCGGCACTCCTGTTGCGATTGCAAAGCTGGGCGTTGATTTCCCAAAAAGAATCGTATTGGAAGGCGTTTATTTTGGCGACCAAAAAGGAGATACCCTTCTTGCAGGTGATACGATGAAAGTAGACATCAATATGTGGAAACTCCTCAGCCGGGAGATCCTCATTGATGAGATTGATCTCAGAGGCATCACCTCACATGTCAAACGAACGATTTCTGACAGCACTTACAATTTTGATTATATATTAAAAGCATTTGCTTCGAAATCATCTTCGCCGACAGACACTACTTCTTCAAAAATAATGTCCCTGCATAAAATAAACTTAGAACGAATCAATGTAAAGTATATCGATGAAATAACCGGTCAGGATGTCACCGCGTCTCTTTCTCACTTTGATACGGACATTAGTGAGTTCGATTACATACACCAAAAGTATGATGTTCCTAGAATTACCTTGAATGGAATGCAACTGAAGCTCAGACAAACGAAAGCACTCAGTACAAAAACAATCAGCACAGACACATTTAATATTTCACCTCCTTTCACTTTGCCAGATGTGAAGATGAAAGAGATGGATATTTCAGATATCCATTTTGATTATGGTAATTCAGTCACGGCGATGGATTCAAAACTTGATCTTGGAAAATTGCACGTCGAAATAAATAATCTCGATCTGCCAAATCAGAAAATTGAAATAAAACAAATCGCTATTGGAAAAACGGATGTTGACATTTCTCTGGGTAGAATTGCACAGAAAGCCGTAAAAGCTACTACAACTGAAGTAGTGACAACATTGCAAAAAGGATGGATAGTCAATCTGTCAAAACTGGAACTGGATACGATCAATTTGAAATATGATGATCTGAACGCAAAACCTCAAAGATCCGGAGTGGATTATAGCCATCTGGATTTGATGGATCTGGTGACCAGCATTTCGGATGTTGCATATACACCGGATACAATCTATGGTAAAGTAAATCAATTGACGGCAAGAGAAAAGAGCGGTCTCGAAATCAAAAAATTTATTGCTGAGGTTGGCTATGGAAAAAATACGACGCGACTCGATCATTTCGTGATTGAAACACCTTTATCACATCTCAGCGATCAGATCACATTAACCTATTCATCCATTGATGCACTCTCCAAAGACCCCGGATCATTAGGGATCCAGGGACATTTTTTAGATAATACGATTGCAGTGAGTGATATCCTTCTCTTTGCACCCTCCATTGCATCCCAGGATCCAATTAGAAAAAATAAAAATTCCTCTTTGCACATCAATGGATCTGTAGATGGGAAAGTCAGCGATCTGTTGCTGAATGATATTTCGATGACAGGCATCGGTCAAATAAATATAGCAGCCTCAGGGCGGATTACAGGTCTTCCCAATGTCAGTAAATCCTATTTCGACCTTCATATCAATCAGTTTTCTGCTTCTGTGGCTGACCTTAATGACCTAATTCCTGCAGGTTCCATTCCATCAAATTTCAGGCTTCCTGATTATATCAAAGCGAATGGGGATTTTAAAGGCAGCCTCAATAATTTTTCCACGAACCTGCATACTACATCTGAATATGGCCCGGCAGATATAAATGCGTCTTTGGAAAATATGACCGTTAAAGGAAAAGAATCCTATGATGCCACCATTCATGCTTCACAATTCAACCTGGGACGACTGATAAGACAGGAAGACAAGTTGGGAAGGATTACTTTATCAGGTTCTATCAAAGGAAATGGAACAGATCCAAAAACATTAAATGCAACAATACAGGGCAGCATTGCATCAATGCAATATAGTGACTACAACTATAAAAATCTTTCTCTTGATGGAATTGCAAAAGCAGGAGATTTATCGGTCAAGGCTAAAATGACTGACCCAAATATCACATTTGATCTCGATGCGAAAGCAAATATGAACGGAAGCTATCCCGCATTAAATCTTATACTAAATGCTGATACAATCAATCTTCAGGCATTGAATTTTTCCAAAAAAGATCTTAGTCTTCATGGAAAGATCGAGGCTGATCTTCAGACAGCTGATCCTGATTACCTCAATGGTACGATCTATATAACGGATGCCCTTATTTCATTAGATGGAAAGCGATACAAACCTGATACCATCCAAATCAAATCAGTTGCTACTGAAGGGGAGGATTCACTTCAATTGCGCTCGGAATTTCTCACCGCAAACCTCACTGGTCAATATAATCTAACTGATATTTCTGCTTCTCTTCAGAGTACCATTGACAGATATTTTAATACAAGACCAGCAACAGACACATTAATAAATTCTAAGCCTCAAAGAATTGCATTCACAGCAAAACTTATCAGATCTCCTTTGGTACAGGATTTGGTCCCTGATCTTGAGGAGATGGAAGACGCCACGTTCAATGGCAAATTTGACAGCGAAACAAAGGAAATCACTTTCTCAGGAAATATTCCAAGGTTGCGGTACAAAGACTATACGATCAATAACCTGGCACTTGATTTGGTTACCAAAAACAATGCACTGAATTATTCTTTTAAGTTCGATGATTTAAATAGTCCGCAATTCAGAATTCTCACTACTTCACTTTCAGGAAAAGCTCAAAATAATATTCTTGATGTCAACCTTCAGGTAAGGGATAATGATGACAAAGAGCAATACAGGATCGCGGGCGAACTCAGCTCAGCTCGAAAACTCTTTGAATTTAAAATGTTACCTGATGGGTTAACGTTGAATTACACACCATGGAATGTGGAGGCTGACAATGCCATTGCGTATGGCAGCGAAGGCTGGATGCTACGCAATTTCAAAGTTTCAAATGATGGACAATCCATGACACTCAACAGTGAGCCTCAGGAATTAAATGCACCCATCAATGCAGAATTTAAGGATTTCAAAATTGAAACTTTCACGCGTCTTATTTCAAAAGATTCTTTATTAGCCGGTGGTATTTTAAATGGACAGGCAAATATTCGCAATCTCAATACCAACCCTGTCTTTACGGCCGATCTGGCGATAAAAGACTTTAGCTTCCACGCCGACACGGTCGGGGATATTTCGCTGAAAGTTAATAATGAAAAAGCAAATACATACACTGCTGATGTTGCTGTCACAGGGTATGGTAATGAAGTAAAAATGAACGGCTATTTTTTCGATGACGGCACTAAAAATCTATATGATCTTAATATTGATTTAGCACATCTGAATATGAAAAGCTTCGAAGCATTTACTTCAGGTGAACTCAATAATTCATCAGGAACTGTGACAGGCAAATTGCATTTGAAGGGCACATTGCTGGTGCCTGAAATAACCGGTGATTTGCATTTACACGATGCAGGGTTTACCATATCGAGATTTAATTCCTATTACACTGCTCCGGATGAAAATTTCGCGTTTACTAACGAAGGATTGCGATTCAATCATTTTACTCTTGTAGATTCTACAGGTAATCATGCTGTGCTGGATGGAATGGTCTTTACCAGGGATTTTAAGGATTATAGGTTTGGTCTGACTCTTCAGGCAAATAATTTTCAAATACTTAATTCCACAAGACAGAATAATAAATTGTACTACGGAAAATTATTCATGGATGCTCAATTGCGGATTAATGGCGGAATAAATACCCCCGTCGTTGATGGGTCTATTCGGATAAATGATAAAACAAATCTTACTATCGTCATTCCCCAGGATGACCCCGGTTTGGTGGAGCGCGAAGGAATAGTGCAATTCGTTGATATGGATACCATTCATGATGTCATGGCCGTATCAGTACCGGACTCGATTATAAAATCGGAATTGGTGGGCATGAATGTAGCAGTCAATATCATCATTGATAAAAATGCAGAGCTAAACCTCATCATTGATGAAGCGAATGGCGATTATCTTAATGTGAAAGGAGAAGGAAATCTTTCCGGTGGCATTGACCCTAGTGGAAAGCTTGCTTTGACAGGAATGTACGAGCTTCAGGAGGGAGAATACAGGTTCTCATTCAACCAGGTGAAAAGAGAATTTTTAATCCAAAAAGGTAGTACAATATCGTGGACAGGCGATCCATACAATGCAGATGTTAATGTAACTGCTGTGTATAAAGCAAATATTGCACCACTCAGTCTTGTGCAAAGCCAATTGGCCGATGCCGAACAGAACGTGGTTAATACCTACAAGCAAAAACTTCCATTCGATATGCTGCTCAACATGAATGGTGCATTAATGAAACCTGACATCACTTTTGATATCGATCTTCCACCGGGAAATTATGGCGTATCAAATGACATAGTGTCTACTGTTCAGTCCAGGCTGGCACAGTTGAGGACCGAACCATCGGAGCTCAACAAACAGGTATTTGCTGTTCTATTACTCAACCGGTTTATTTCGGATGATCCGTTTCAAAATCAACCAGGGGAAGGAGGCATCTCATCTCTTGCACGTCAAAGCGCCAGTAAACTTCTATCCGAACAATTGAACAAGCTCATCGGCGGAAAGATCGCAGGCTTTGATGTAACCTTTGATATCAATTCTATTGAAGACTATACGACCGGTGAATTAAAAAACCGCACGGATGTAAATGTAGGACTGTCTAAGCAACTACTCGATGATCGCCTGAAAGTTAGTGTTGGGAGCAATTTCGAATTGGAAGGTCCGCAGCAAGCGGATCGAAAGACAACTAATATTGCAGGTGATGTATCTGCAGAATTCCAGCTCACCAAAGATGGAAAATACCTTTTACGTGCATATCGAAAAGATGAATACATCGTCGTGCAAGGCCAGGTGGTTGAAACGGGTTTAGGTTTTGCATTCACCACCGATTATGAAAAATTCAAAGACATCTTCGAGAAGAAAACAGAGGAATTCAAGCAAATGAAAAAAGAGGAAAGACAAACCCGTAAAGATGAAAGAAAAGAGTAGCAACATTATATGCAGACTACAAAAATTGCCACAGCAAGACAAAACTGAGGAGTAATATCAGCTTCCACTGATAAACATGGAGATCACAAAAAATGAAAACAAGACAACACATACATCAGTTCTTATCTGCTTCCATCCGTATGATACCTGCTGCCATTACGTTGTGCTGTCTAGTCTCCTGTAGCGTAACACGTAAGTTACCTGCTCACGAAAAACTTTACATCGGCGCTGACGTACGGATCACTGACAAAAATCTGAAAGGAAAACAGGAAAAGGCATTAGAGAATGAACTCGAAGGCCTCATCCGGCCAAAGCCTAATACGTCCATCCTTGGTATACGATACAAACTATTATTTTACAATATGGTCGATAGCGTTCCTCCACATAAACGAGGATTAAAATATTTTATCAAAAACAAGCTCGGTGAACCTCCCGTCCTCTTTAGCGATGTAAGTATTGATGCCAATACCAAAATTGTATGCAACCGCCTTGAGAACCGTGGCTTCTTCAATGCAAAATGTAAGGCCGATATCATCGACAAAAAAAAGAAAGTAAAAGTAATTTACAGGCCAGAGCCAGGTATCCAATATTTCATTCGGAATGTTCAATTCCTAATAGACAGTTCAAATGATATCGGAGCCGAAATCATGAAAACAAGGCCGTCTACTTTTTTGAAACCGAAAGATGCCTATGACCTCAATGTCATAAAAGCCGAGCGGGACCGGATTGATGTACGATTAAAAGAAAAAGGATTTTATTATTTCTCACCTGATGATATTTTAGTTCAGGTAGACAGCACAGCCGGCGGAAACCAGGTTGATCTTTATGTCAGGATAAAAGCAAACACTCCTTACAAAGCGAAACAGGTGTATCGAATTGCAAACACGTACATTTTTCCAAATTTTAATATTTCTCAGGATACGATTGAAACACAATTTGAAAAGTATAAGAACTTTTATATGGCGGATCCGGAACATAAATGGAAACCCGTCACCTTTGAACGCTATATTTATTTTCAACCTGGTGATATTTACAATCGGACTGCACATAATATAGCCCTGAATAATGTAGCAAGCATCGGGGCTTTCAAATTTGTAAAAAACAAATTTGTGGAGACCGGCGATTCTAATCGGTTAGATGTTCAATACTTTTTAACTCCTTTTCCGAAAAAATCGATTCGTGCCGAAATCACGGGAAAGAAAACAGACGCGGATTTCACAGGTACAGCGCTGACTATTAATTGGCGCAACAGGAATACTTTTAGAGGAGCAGAATTATTGAGCATTTCTCTTTATGGTGGTACTGATGTACAATCAGGCGGGAATCAAAGCACATCGAATAGAAGTTATTACAAATTGGGCTCTCAGATATCATTAAGTATACCGAGGTTTATCACCCCTTTTTCAATTGGCAAAATTGGCACTTTTCTTCCCAGGACAAGATTCACTTTAGGATATGATTTCCTGAGTCGTCAAAATTCGTATACTCTCAATTCACTGAGAACAGTAGCGGGGTATAGTTGGAAAAAGAATACCCGGGTCGATCATGAACTCAATATCATCGATGTGAATTATGTGCATGCCACTCATGTCACGGAAATTTATAAAGAGCTTGCAGCTTCTGATGCCACACTTCGAAAAGCTATTGAAGATCAATTTACCATCGGCAGCAGCTACAGGTACATTAATACGAATACGGCGAATACAAAAAAGATCCATACAACATACTACATGGGTGGTATTGATCTGTCCGGGAATATTCCTGGACTGCTGACGGGTGCTAATATCCAGGAAGGAGATCAGAAGAAATTTTTCGGTGCTCCATTTTCGCAATATGTCAAGATGGAAAGTGATCTGCGTTACTATTTTAAGATAGGGGAGAAAACCAGACTGGCAAACAGACTTTTTGTTGGTGCAGGATTTGCTTATGGCAATTCAACAAATCTTCCGTTTGTAAAACAGTTTTTTATTGGTGGAAGTAACAGCATCAGAGCTTTCAGAGCAAGGACAGTTGGACCGGGATCATACTATGCACCTGATGATCCGAACGCAGCGCCTGGTTTTACTGCTGACCAGTCTGGTGATCTCAAACTGGAATTCAGTACAGAATTGCGGCAGCATATTGCAGGATTTGTTAATGGTGCAATATTCTTCGATGCAGGAAATATCTGGTTGTTGAAAGATGATATCAATCCGGATGCTGTCAAGCCGGGTTCGTTATTTACAAAACGCTTTCTGGATGATTTGTTAGTTGGAACAGGAGTGGGATTGCGTTTTGATCTTTCATTTGTGATCCTGCGTACCGATTTGGCATTTCCATTGCGCAAGCCCTGGTTGCCGGCTGGAGAAAGATGGGTGTTCAATGATCTCAGGTTCGGAAGCCCAACCTGGCGAAGAGACAATTTAGTGTTGCATCTTGCGATAGGGTATCCATTTTAGTGAAGAGCACCCAATAATTGGCTATTGAATTAGTTTACATTAAGAAAATGAATTGTAATTGAATGGATGAAAGATTATTTCATTTCCAGAGGCTCGAAAGGATGTACCTATCCTCGCCGATCAATCGCGAAATATTTAAAGGTATCACTATTAATATCTCCCAGGAAAGGGCTGAACTGACATTGCCGATTGAGGAACGATATTTTCATGCTGCTCATGCGACTCATGGATCTGTGTATTTCAAAATGCTGGATGACGCCGCATTCTTTGCAGTAAACTCCATCGTGAAAGATGTCTTTGTTTACACCGTTTCCTACAATATTCAACTCCTTAGACCCATTACCAATGGCATAATCAGATCAATTGGGGAGTTAAAATTTAAATCCAATAACCTCTTCATTGCTGATTCGACTCTTTTTGATGAAAATAATAAAGTTGTAGGTCGTGGTTCTGGTAATTTTATGAAGAGTAGGATTTTACTCGCAGAAGATATTGGATATATTTGAAATAGGAATTATCTAGTTTAAAGCGATCGGCGGACACAAATTTTATCATTATTTTACATTTGGTCATATTCCATCATCAGGAAAAGGAGTAATTTGAATTTTTCTATTTACTGCCAAATTGTGAAAGATATGCAGTCACTTTATTTACGATTCAGTATTCTTTATTTGCTCACTTGTTTTGAATGTTTATTCAGCTTAAATGTTCAATGCCAGACTCTGCAGGCTATTGAAAGTAAACGTATTCTTCTCCCGAATCAATGGGGTATCACGCCGATTGGGAAAAGCATGCCACTGGGAGATCTTCCACTCAATATTGCCGTAAGTCGCTCTGAAAAATTATTGGCTGTCACTAACAATGGACAGAGCGATCAGTCCATTATGCTTTTTGATGTAGCTCGGCAGGCGTTATTGGATTCATTCCCGATGGCTAAAAGTTGGCTTGGACTTGTTTTTAGCAGAGATGGAAATTCATTATTTGCTTCAGGTGGCAATGATAATATGATCATTCGTTTTGATGTAAGCCATCTGAAGTTAATTCCGATTGACACTATTCACCTTGGCAGCCCGTGGCCAACGCTGATCTCTCCTGCAGGCATCGCTTATGATGATAAGAAACAAAAACTTTATGTAGTTACGAAGGAAGATAATGCTCTCTACGTTGCCGATCTGGATGCCACAAAAAAACTTACACGATATGATTTAGGCGCGGAAGGTTATACATGCCTTCTTTCACCTGATCGAAAGATATTGTATATCTCGTGTTGGGGTTGTGACAAAATTGAACTCTTTGATACCGACATTAAAATGATGGCAGGCAGTATCCCCGTGGGAGATAACCCGAACGACATGTGCCAGACAAAAAATGGACGCTTTCTTTTTGTTGCCAATGCCAATGATAATTCAGTATCAGTCATTGATGTGGTCACTCACCACGTCATAGAGACATTAAACGCAGCTCTTTTTCCGGATTCTCCAACAGGATCTACTACTAACAGCCTTGCATTAAGTGGGGATGATAAGACTTTGTATATAGCCAATGCAGATAATAATTGCCTGAGCGTTTTTAATGTAAGTCAGCCGGGTAAAAGCATCAGTGAAGGATTTATTCCTACAGGTTGGTATCCGACTTGCGTGCGTATGATCGGTGATCATCTTTATGTGGCTAATGGAAAGGGCTTTTCATCAATGGCCAATCCAAACGGCCCAAGTCCACGTGACAAAAAACAGGAAGTGCTCTACCGGCAAAGTGGCCATAAAAGTGATGACGTGCAATACATCGGTGGATTGTTCAGAGGTACCCTTAGCATTATTCCAATACCTGATAAAACTCAACTTAACATTTATTCACAGGTCGTATATCACAATACACCAAACAGTAAAAAAGATTCATTGGAATTATCGGCAGAAGCCGGCAATCCTATTCCACAGTTTGTGGGAGGAAACTGTCCGATAAAACATGTTTTTTATATCGTTAAAGAAAACCGATCATATGATCAGGTTTTGGGTGATCTGCCGATGGGTAATGGCGATCCTTCACTTGTATTATTCGGTGAAAATATAACGCCCAATCAGCATGCATTAGTTAAAGAATTTGTATTAATGGATAATTTTTATGTGGATGGTGAAGTAAGTGCTGATGGTCATAATTGGAGTATGGGTGCATATGCAACGGATTATCTTGAAAAAAACTGGCCGACGAGTTATGGTGATCGT
>JBDUDG010000307.1:0-4351 GCA_040003045.1 Saprospiraceae bacterium
CGTTCAGAAATAAACGGCGACACACCTACTCTCAAGCCGGATAATTTCTTCTCCAATGCAGTGGCGTTGAAGGTGCCAAGACCACTATTGCTGATGACTGTGGAAGCACTTCTTGCCGATGGATACAGACTAAGATTGTACAATGAATTTCCTCCCGGACTATAGGCAGACATGAGGATCTCATCATTCTTAAATGTAGTTGGTTTAGCTGTCACATGAACACCATTTGCAAATTCCCAATGATAGACATCAAGATTTGTATCATGCGTTATATTTATTACTTTTTGTGGTGGAAAAGCTCCCGTCAGAATTGGTGCTGATACATCGATATCTACATAAGGTTCCATTTGTTTGTGACTGACATCATTCAGCATGGTAATCAGTGTTGTTGAATCCGGAAGCAGAGGCAGGTCCTTGTCAGGCCCTGTGACAACAATTACCCTGTCATGATCTGTGATCCATTCTGATGCGAGTTTGCTCACTTCAAAGTTTGTGATACTCGGCATCATTGTTTTGTACATTTCAAGTGTCTGGTTTGCATCAGGAATAGGAGTATCTTTTAAGAAATTACTAATGAGCCTTCCTACAATCCGGTTTGATTCCTGTTTGTCCTGTTCCATTACATTTTGTTCGGTTTGTCTCATTAGGGCAGCTTTCTCGCGTTCCAATTCAGTATCTGTAAAGCCATGTTGGAGGACACGCTGATTTTCTTCAAGCAATGTCTGAAAAGCGCGTTTTATATTTTTTGCTTCAGCATTGGCGAAGCTGCTGTATGATGCGAGCTCACCAACATCCTGTCCATAACCAGAGTAACCGAATATAAATGGAGGGTTTGCCTGGCGGGATATTTCATTGAGTCGACGTCCCAACATCCGGTTATAAAGATTTTCTACGAGACGCTCCCGGAAATCAAGGATATTTAAAATTGGTTCATATTTATGTTTGTAAGCTATCTGAACGCCACTTGTAGTGGCTTCCGGATCGGTGATCACTTTTGCAAACGTACCGGCATAAGCAGGAAAGGAAGCATCCTCTTTAGTTCGTATTATAGGTGGAGATGTTAGATCACCAAATTGTGTTTTGATCTGGGCTTCTACTTTGTCCGGATCCACATCACCGACTATAACTACTGCCATTAGATCAGGTCGATACCAATCTTTGTAAAAACGACGGACTACATCATACTTGGCATTTCGCACGATTTCGGGATCACCTATTGGTAAACGTTCTGCATACCTTGATTTGTAATATTCAAAGGGCAAAGACTTTTGTGACATACGCTGATCAGGGCTCAGGCCGCTGCGCCATTCAGAGATGACCACCCCTCGTTCCTTATCAATCTCCTGATCTTCAAATGCTACCCCACCTGCCCAATCACGTAGAATGAGCATGCCTTTGTCAAATTGTTCCTGCTCGTCCGATCTGACCTGGAGCATATACACTGTCTCATCAAAACTGGTATACGCATTCAGATCGGGACCAAACCGTGTTCCGACTGTTTCGAGATAATTGACCAGTTCATTTTTGGAAAAATGGGTCATTCCATTGAATGACATATGCTCTACAAAATGAGCGATACCAAGCTGATCAGGATCCTCCTGCATTGAGCCTGCCTTCACTGCCATACGCAGCTCAACTCTCTTCTCCGGTTTTTTGTTGACCTTAATATAGTAAGTCAGACCATTGGCCAGTTTCCCAATTCGAACAGTTGGGTCCATTGGGATGGTGGAGATTTTTTCCTCCGTGACAGTCGTGACTTTGCCGATGGGCTCACAGACAACGGGATCTTTTTTCTGAGAAATTTTGGGGCTGCAAGCTGCAGTGATAGCCAGAAGGCTTAACAGGAAGAGGCTGAATTTATACATGTACTTAGTTATTATGGCATTCAATATCGTAAAAAATGACCAAATTCGTCATTCATTTTAGACAGATCAACAGCGGGAGTAGCTCAGGGGTAGAGCATTAGCTTCCCAAGCTAAGGGTCGTGGGTTCGAATCCCATTTCCCGCTCGTTCAAATGGTTAAGGCTGAGGTGAATGCGAAGGAAAGGGTCAAAGCTGAGGAAATAATTAATTTCATCGCTCAACATTAGCCTAAATCTTTGTCTCAGCCTTTACTTCTTCCTTTTTCTCAAACATGGATCTAATGATTTCAATGAGCACAGGGGAATGATCATTCAAAATTAAAATTGCAAATAGATGAATGATCCATACGACCTTGTATTGAAATCTGACATCCACCATCGAAATGCCTGCGCAGATAAACGCATTCGCCGAAAGTGCTATCAATAGAAATAGAGCAAGATTTTTTTGAGTTGTGGAGATATCATTGATGGAGTTATTAAAAATAAAAAATGAAAGCAGATACAATATGCTTCCATAAACAAGGAATCGCTGAAGTATCTGAGCGGTATGACAGTCCCACTTTCCTGAAAACTGCAATGATCTTCTGAGTGCCGGAATGAATTTGGGTAATTCTTCTTCGCGTAGATAGAAATGGAAAATTATTTAAGAATGCAGGCGTGCAAAGAACCAGCGCACCGATGAGAATGGATAATAAACGCTATGATGAGGACAATAAATATTTTGCTTCATCAACGTTGTTTTCCATAGTTGGCTCACTTATTATTCTTCCCCGCGAAGTTTTTTATCCTGTTCATTTGCCAGGTCCACAATTCGTTTCATTGAGCGGGCTATGACGAAAAACACCAGATAGACCATGGTCAACACGATCCATAACCAGCTGAAGTCACCAACTTCATCCATGTGCTTACCGGTCAGCATATAGCACCATCCATAAGTGAAAATAAATAATCCAACAAAGGTCAGGATCGACTTACTCCAGTAAGGAATTATAGGTTCGATCAGCAGCGCTACAATGGAATTTATAATGATAAAACAAAACATCATTGCGGTGCCTACAATCCAGCTTCCTGATTTAGCTTCGAAAAGATCTGAATGATGTGGTAAAACAAAATCAATGAGTGAAAACACAATCGTCATACTCACGATGAGAGCAGCCTGGTTGAGTGGCTTTTTAAATATACTGATAAGCCTGGCGGATTCAATCATGATGCACCAATTCTCCGGTTAGATCATAATCTGCAGCCCCTGATATTTTCACAAGCACGTATTCACCTGACTTTAGTTTTTTACTCGTAGGTGATATCCAAACTTCATTGTCTACCTCAGGAGAATCGTATTCGGACCGACCTACATATTGACCAGCTTCTTTCCGATCTATAAGCACTTTGATTTCACTACCTATTAAAGCCGCGTTATGTTCGAGTGAGATGGATTGCTGGATGGACATGATTTCTTCTGATCTTTCTTTTTTAACATGAGCAGGTACATCATCTATCAGGACGTATCCCCGTGTTCCTTCTTCATGCGAATATTCAAAGACCCCTACCCTGTCGAATTTAGTCTCTTCTACGAATTGACAAAGAGCATCATGATCTTCCTGTGTCTCACCGGGAAAACCAACTAAAAAAGTAGTCCTGATACGTATCCCTGGATGTATCTCGCGAATTTTTCGGATCAGGTCCTTTGTTTCATCACTTGTGATTTGCCTTCTCATAGCTTTCAGTATTGGATCGCTGATATGTTGCAAAGGCATATCCAGATAATTGCAAATCTTTGGCTGACTACTCATAGTTTCAATCACATTCAGTGGAAATTTGTGAGGGTATGCATAATGCAATCTTATCCACTCAATACCATTAACCAGGCAAAGCCGTTCAAGCAATTCTGGTAAAGCTCTTCGCTGATACAGATCAAGACCATAATAGGTCAATTCCTGTGCTATCAGGATCAATTCTTTCACACCACGATTTGCCAGATGAGTAGCTTCTTTTACAAGGCTCTCCATAGTGCGGGAAACATGTGCTCCACGCATTAACGGAATTGCGCAAAAAGAACAAGTACGATTGCAGCCTTCTGATATTTTTAAATAAGCATAATGCGCAGGTGTCACAATGCTGCGTTCCCCAAGAAGTTCATCCCGATATGTGGCGCCCATAATGTTCAGCAATGAAGGCAGCTCCATTGTTCCAAAATAAGCATCGACCTCAGGGATCTCCTTTTCGAGATCATCTTTGTATCGTTGGGAAAGGCAACCAGTCACATAAAGTTTTTCAAGACGTCCATCTCTCTTCTCTCCTGCATATTCGAGGATGGTATTGATGGATTCTTCTTTCGCGAGATCGATGAAGCCGCAAGTATTGATGATCACCACAGGGGCTGTCTGCACTGTCTCATGCTGGACATGAAATTGATTAGCTTCGAGCTGAGATTTAAGAACTTCAGAATCGACTATATTTTTACTGCATCCGAGGGTGATGATTTTTACTT
>JBDUDG010000308.1:0-4320 GCA_040003045.1 Saprospiraceae bacterium
GAGAGCTGGTCAATCGCATCAAAGAATTGATCGAAACCTATGTCAAACCCGCTGTCGAAATGGATGGAGGCAACATCGAATTCAAATCGTATAATGATGGTGTAGTAACTCTCATCATGCAGGGCGCCTGTAGTGGATGCCCCTCCAGTACTGTAACACTAAAATCCGGCATAGAAGCCATGCTCAAACGCATGATGCCCCAGGTAAGAGAAGTGGTTCAGGAAATGGCCTGATATCTCGGTGAGCGGTAAACCTTAAGTGGTGATCAGTACTCTGTAAACGGTGAGCGGAAAATGGTAAATGGTGATCGGTACTCTGTAAACGGTGAGCGGTAAACCTTAAGTGATGATCAGTAAGGGGTGAGCAGTAGACGGTATTTTTACTCACACTCCCGGCTAAAGATCTTTTAGCAGAAATAGAATTATTTGTTGGCAAATTTTATTGCCGTCCCTCTAATCATCTTCTTTTCGTAAATCTTTCGTCCCGGCGTTTTCGTAATGCAGCGCAACGGTAAACGGTAAACGGTAAACGGTAAAAACATTTAATTCCATTTCATAGAATCCCAGCGCAGTCACCTGACTGCAGTTGAAATCTGATTCCAATTTTGAATCTCACCGCTTACTTTTTTCCGGTTACTGATTACTGATTACTGATTACTGATTACTAGAATTTAGGAAGGTCCCCGCAAATGCGATTCAATTTCTCCTATAAAATTTCTCCGCCTTCGCTTTCAAAATATTGATTCGATCCTGGTAATACGCAATTTCCTTTTGCTTGTCATTAAAGAGTTGTAATGTCTTAACGTGGGTGCCGATCAATTCTGAAATATATTTGCAGCAATCCGCTTCGTTGGCAAAATATATCGGATCTGAAACTTTGGTTTTAAAAAAGTAATCGGGAATATTTTTCATCATATCCTCTGTCACCACCAGGTATTCGTCATTTTTATTTTCTTCTTCCAGGCTGATGAGGGTTTGGAGATAATGATTGAGGTACATGCTGATCAGGTCATTAGGGTTGATTACAAACAATCCCTTTTTCACAATGCTTCCTGTATAAATAAATGCCAGGAGAACTATTCCTGCTGAAATAAAAAACGACTTCCAATTTTTGTGAATATAATAATTAGCCATATCCACCAGTAAGTACGCTGCCAATAATGACAGCATGATTTCGAGCGGTGTCCTGTATCTCGAAAGGTCACCTGCTATCATCAGGGGAACCATGGAAACCACTGTCATTAACACTATGGGCAGAAGCTTTTTTCGTAATCGCCAGCACCCTAATAATAATCCTGCCAGGCCCAGTGGTGCAATAAAATAATATCGTACCGGAAGCTGTCCAAGGATATGTGCAAACTGCCTGTAGAGATAATAATTCATGTTATTTGGCAGCTCATACCACATGAACATTCCGTTGAACTTCTGGATGTATATTTTTAAAAACTGACTTGCATTATCAAATGTCTTCAGGCACTCTATCATGGCAGGTAACATTTTGCCTTTGCTGTCATGCCTGATCTTAACAAGTGATGGCAAGTAGATGGAAAAGGATTCCATCGGTGCGGCATATTTTGTATTGACAGGAATATATGCCATGGCACCATGACTAGCTACGGCAGTGATTGGAACACCCACCTTGCTGTTTCTATAGAAAAGAGGTGTTAAAACTATCAGGAATGCGCCCACATAAGCTGCAAGATTAATAGCCACTTCTTTCTTGTTCTGTCGGTGCGTCCAAATAAACCAAATGAACGCCGGTACCAGGAAAAGAATAAAATAAGACTGCCCCAATAATGTAATTCCGGAAGCTGCGCCAAAAACGCATTGCAATTTCCAGTTTGGTTTTTCGAGAAGAAGTGCGAATAAATAAAGCAAAGCAACTGTGAAAAAATTAGTCAAGGTGGTACGTAACACCACCATTTCAAAAACCAAAATGGCGCCGTTGAACATGACAAATAATGCTGCCAGCAATCCTGCTACCGGACCAAAGTATCTTTTGCCAAGAAGGAACACCAGCACATTGGTGAATGCGCCCAATAAAAATTGCCAGAAGAAAACCCATTCATAATTGTATCCAAACAAACTAAAGCTTGCAGCAAGCATGTAAGTGTACAAGGGCTCCTGATGGTACGTTTTTCCTTTATAAATATCATTGATCAATGCCTTTCGTGCGGCAAGCGTATCCAGAACTCCCTCATGAGTATTGACAGGATAATACTGGGCTGCCACATCAGGGTAAAGTCTGAAATAGGTTTCTGCCAGTTCTCCATGCCAGTCATGAAAAGGATGTATTATCGTATCACACAGGACATCACCTCCTTCAATATGTTTTGCCCATGTATCGAAGAAAGCCATATCCGAATTCTTCCATTTGTACATGCTTTTCAATGGCGAATTGTGTCCTTCAAAAAAATACACTGCGCTGATGCCCATGGACAAAATTAAGATCAACAACACCACCATTTTTGAATGCACCTCCAGGTATTGATTGACAGGAGCTAACCAATCCTTTACCTGTTGTACATATTTTTCCTTTCCGGGTTTTTTGGGAGCTGCTTTTTGCGGAATACGTTTAGCCATTGTTGGAAATAGAAAAGTTTACCGGCCGAAGATAAATGATGCATTTGATTTGAATGTTGAATCCATTGTCCTCAGCGAAATCGTTTAGAGGGGGTAACATAATACGGGATTAAAGAAAAAAGCACGACATTTACCCACCTTAAACAAATATGATTATGACAAGACTGATCATTACCATGGCTTTCATTGGCTTTACAACATTCGTTTTTTCGCAGACAAAAGCGGTATATGTGAATCCAAAATTTTACTCACTGGCTCATAACCATAAGACTGTAGCGGTTTTGCCTTTTTCCGTTTCCATTGGTCTGAGGCCGAAGGAGAGAGCGGCAACATCGGATGAAGAGTTAAAGCAAATGGAGCAGCAGGAAGGAATCGCTGCACAAAATGCTCTTGTAAGTTGGTTTTTAAGAAAGCAAAAAACAGATCAGTATAGCGTTGAGTTCCAGGACGTCAATACAACTAATGCTTTATTATTGAAAGCCGGAATGGATATTCATAATCTTTCAACTTATACTCCCGATGAGCTGGCCAAATCAGTTGGAGCTGACGCCATCATGGGCGGAATTATCAAATCTACCAAACCCATATCTGAAGGTGCATCCATCGCCATGGGAGCTCTGATTGGTTTTTATGGGAGCACCAATACTGGTCATATCACCATCAATCTGAATGATGCTGACAAAGGAACTCTTCTGTGGAAGTATGACAATGACCTTTCGGGAAGCTTAGGTAGCGATATGGATAGCATCATGGATTCACTGATGCGGAAAGCAGCCAGAAAATTTCCATATGCCGATATGGAGTCTTTAAAGAAAAAAGAGCAAAAAAAATAAACGAACCTGACCTCTATCAGGCTTTTTGCAGAAATTTTATCAGGTATTCATCTACACGATCCTGAAAAAGTTTCTGCAATTTTTTTGCCAGGGGATGTACTGATCCATTCCCGACCTTTTGTGCGTCTATTTGCACAACTGGCAATACTCCTTTCGTGGTTGCAGTCAGAAAAGCACCGGCCATATCAGGTATTTCGTTCAGGAAAACATCACGTTCTACCAATGGCATATTATTTTCCCTGGCAATCTTCAAAACCTGTTTACGGGTGATGCCTTTCAACATTCCATTTCTCGGAGTATGTATGACCCCTTCACGATCAATAAAAAATATATTGCATCTTGAACATTCTGTAATCTCTCCTTTCCAGTGATACAGTACCTCAAATGCGCCTGCCTTTTTCAATTGAGGTTGGAAATGCATCGACTGTATGTAAATTGTCGTTTTTGCTGAAGGTATATCACGCTGATATGAGTTCGTCAATAAGCTTACACCCTGCTCATATGGTTTAGGATCATTTGGTGGAAGGTGATGCAGCATCAGGAAAATATTTTTTTTCTCCGGAATAGTAAAACCGTCCTCGCTGTATCCTCCTGTCACAACAACCCTAAATCCGGCACGATCAGCCTCATTGATTTTTATCATCTGGTAAAACCAATCAAGCCATTGTTGTTCATCGGCATTAACATTGAGGTCTATCATACGAAGTGAATGTTGCAATCGCTCGATATGATCTTCGGCAAACAATGCAACCCCATCCCATACTTTAAAAAAGTCAAATATCCCAAGTCCTCTCAGCAAGCCTAAATCGTATACCGGAATTAAAGCCTCCTCTCGTGGCAGAATTTCACCATTGATAAAAATATACGGATAGATCATTCTCTTTTATTTAAATGAAATAGTTTGA
>JBDUDG010000042.1:0-14629 GCA_040003045.1 Saprospiraceae bacterium
AGTATAATGCGCTCAAAGCATTTTTACACAGGCAAACACTACCTGGGTTTAAAAACATTCCTATTGCTATCGTCCTCAAATATCTCTGGAAAGAAATCATGCGCGACGATATCGTGACCAGGTCCAATTCAATGGCCTATTGTTTTTTCCTTTCCATTTTCCCGGGGTTGCTTGTGCTATTAGCGTTGCTTCCATATTTTCCAATAGAAGATATGGTCATCACTTTTCGCAAAAGCTATATTGATATGCTTCCATTGTCCATGGCCAATTATATTGATCAGATCATAATTGAGATGACACAGACTGGTCGTAGTGGATTGTTGAGCGTCAGCTTAATCCTGGCTTTAGTATTTGCTTCCAATGGCGTACTATCCATGGTCAAAGGATTTCATAAGAGTTATGAA
This sequence comes from Saprospiraceae bacterium, assembly GCA_040003045.1. Taxonomy (GTDB): domain Bacteria; phylum Bacteroidota; class Bacteroidia; order Chitinophagales; family Saprospiraceae; genus Opimibacter. The sequence goes on from JBDUDG010000042.1 coordinate 405, forward strand.
ATGACCTATAAAAAACAAAATACATTTCAGCAGCGATGGCGTGCATTCTGGCTGACAATGTTGTTAGGTGTATTATTCATCGGCTCACTCGCCATCATTATTCTTGGAAAACCGTTATTGCTGAAAATTCTTTCTTTTACCGGGATAAGCAGTTCAAATTATCATTTTTTCAATTTTATCAGGTGGCTCGGTGTATTCATCATCTACTATATTTCTATTACCATCACCTACACTTTTGGACCGGCATACAAGAATAAAGAAAAACTATTTTCTCCTGGTGCCACATTAGCCACGATACTCTCTGTGCTCAGTTCTTTTGCCTTCGCGATTTATGTTGAAAATTTTTCCAATTATAATAAGATATACGGCTCCATTGGCGCACTTATGCTTATCCTCGTCTGGCTTCAGATCAATTCATTTATCATCCTTCTCGGCTACGAATTAAATGCTTCCATCGCCATCAATCGTGATATCCTGGCCCACGAAGAAGCTTTTCAGAAAGCCGAATTGGAAAGGAAAGAAACTTAAAGAATCTTTTCTCGTTTGAGGGACAACCATTAACCATCTCAATATCAATTGGGGCTGTAACAATAATGACAGGGTTTCAGTTTGCATTGGACCTCAGAAATTTTGAACTTCAATAAATACTACCCGGAATAATACCTGTGTCTGAAGAAAATTACTTTTTTGATAAAAATAGCTTGTTGCGAATGAGTTGGATTGAATCAACTCCAATCTTTAGCATGTTCATTCTTATTTTTCAATCTGAATATATGAGTTTTCCTTTAGGCGCCGGGAGCAAAATCAGACTGATTGAACGTAACCGAAAATTTACTACCGACACCTACTTCACTTTCTAATGTAATATGACCACCCTGCGCTTCAATAAATTCCTTACTGATGGCTAACCCAAGTCCAGAACCGGATTTATTACTCCCCGGAATCTGAAAATAACGGTCAAATATTTTATCCTTGTATTTATTATCTATTCCTTTTCCATAATCCTGGACAGACATTTTGACAGTTCTGAATCCTGAAGTATCAGTTTCTTGTTTCAGCTGAATAATTATTTCCGCGTGGTCCGCAGAGTAATTAATAGCATTGGTCAACAAATTGACTAATACCCACGACGTTTTTTCTTCATCGGCTTTAATGAAAGGCAGATTTTTTTCAACATCAGGTTTTAGCTGAATATGTTTTTGTTCGGCCTGTGTACGGACTGCATCTAAAGCATAACTTAATATCCTCATCGGATCGCTATTCTTAATGGAGAGTTGGATATTGCCGGTTTCAACCTGGGATATGTTTAGAAGTTCGCCGGTGATCTTTAATAACCTGGCACTGTCATCCTTAATATTTTCAATCAATTGTTTTTGCGTTTCGGTTACGCCCCCGTTTTTTTCATTTTCCAGAAGTTGCAAACTCATCATCATGGAAGAAATTGGTGTTTTCAACTCATGAGATATTGTCGCAATAAAATTTGTCTTTGCTACATCTAATTCCTTAAATGGCGTTATATTTTTAAGAAGAATGACATCACCTATATATTTGGCAGATGTCTCGGCTGTAGGTACTATTTCTATTCTGAGAATCTCCTTACTAAAATAACTTTCCTTCCCATCAGCGAATATTTTAAGGAGTTTATTTTCGTTTTGATTCACAGCTTTTTCAGGAATAATCATTTGCTTGACAAGCGAACGAATCAAATCATTTTGAATAGCGACGTCTTCAGCTTTCTGCCCGATCGCTTCCTCGTATTTCAATCCTGCTATTTTCAATGCCTCATTATTGATAAATAAGATTCTTCTGTTTTCATCAAGCCCGATGATCGGGTCATGCATATTATTAATCAGGGTCTCAATCCGGCTCTTCTCCATCATCAGTTTTGCCAGGTTACTATTATTATATTCTTCCAGTTTTTTCGCCATGATATTGAACGATTTGGCCAATTCGCCAAACTCATTATGCCCTTCGAAATGAACACGCTGTGAATAGTTCTTGCCTGCTATCTCTTTTATACTTTCTGTTAATTCTTTTATGGGGTTCGAAATATTTCCGGGCAGGTTTAATAGCAGCGTAAAAGCTATGATGAAACAGAATGTGCCGATCATGGCAAGTATCGTAGTGGCGGAGTCTGCCGTGTTCGTTGCAACAGTACTTTTTCGCTGGATGGCCTCCATATTCAATAGCATGATATCCGTGAGATCCTTCCGAAGTGCAATGAATAATATGCTGTCGCCGGGAGAAGCTTTGAATTTTGCAAAATCATCAGATAGTTTGTCCGTGATTTCCTGCTCTCCTTTTTCGGTGACATTCTGTTGTTGATTATTCAGGTTTTTCTGAAATTTTGCAATACCGTTTTCGGAGGCAAAATCATTATCAAGGGCGATTAGCATCTGTCTTGAGTAGTCAATCGTATTGTAATTTGCAACCAGTATATTTTTAGTGTCTCTCGAGAGTTTGTTGATGAACACAACCCCGACAATGGTTAACACTGTGATCAGAATAAAAAGGATTCCGACTCCAAGGCTTAGTTTTGTCTTTATTTTCATATCATGATAGTATGATGAGGTCAATATCAGATGAAGATAGATTTTTGATCAATTCGTTAAAAATATTTGTAGCCAGTATTACTTTGAACAGACTCAGATGAGGTTTACCGATACAAACGGTGGTAATGGAATGTTTCCCGGCTTCCTCCATGATAGCAGCAGGTACATATTTGTTTTTGGCCTGAATCACCTGGGCTCCCAATTCCGTTGCTAATTTGAAATTGTTGATGAGATGTCTCTGTTTATCCAGTGCAATATTGTCAGCACTTTCTGTTGGTGTCTGCACATACAGCACAAACCATTGCGCATTGTAATAACTGGCCAATCGGGCAGTCTTCCGGATTACATTCTTTGCCGTGGTTTCATTACTGCTGATACAAGCCATAAATTTTTCGTGACGCAGTGCCACATTTCTGGGCACCTCAATATCCACTTTACGCTCTACCTGCGAAGCCACCTCTTTCAAAGCCAGTTCACGCAATTGCAAAATGTGTTCTGCTTTGAAAAAATTATTGAGCGCTGTCTGAATTTTATCGACCTGATATATTTTACCTTCCTTCAACCGCATGATCAGTTCATCTGCAGTCAAATCGATATTCACCACTTCATCAGCTAATGCCAATACTTTGTCAGGAATGCGTTCCGCAACTTCAATGCCTGTTATGGTTTTGATTTCTTCATTCAGACTTTCTATATGCTGAATATTTACTGCCGAAATAACATTTATTCCGGCTTCGAGAATTTCCAGCACATCCTGCCAACGCTTTTCGTTTTTACTTCCTTCTATATTAGTATGCGCCAGTTCATCTACAATGACAACTTCAGGTCGCAAATTAATGACGGCCTGCACATCAAGCTCTTCAAGTTCCTTTCCTTTGTAAAATATTTTTCTCCTTGGTATGACCGGCAACCCTTCCAGCAATTCATGCGTCTCCTGCCGATCATGTGTTTCAATATATCCAATCTTGATGTCAATACCGCTTTTAAGTAAAGCCCGGGCTTCCTGCAGCATGCGATAGGTTTTCCCTACCCCTGCACTCATACCTATATATATCTTAAACTTGCCACGCCTTGACTTGCGTATCAGATCAAGAAAATGCTCAACATTTTGTTCCTTATGTTCTTCTTCAGACATTAAAATGAAATGGCCAGTGATGTGGTGACAAATGTATTCGTCTGCACAGCGTCACCTTCATCATTAAATATTTTATCCTTACTGTTCAACATTCTACCTTCTATTCGCCACATAGCGTTATCCCCGATTTTACGATCAAGGTTTAATGAAAAAGATGAAGTCTTAAAACCGTTTGGAGTTCCTGTAGCGATGAAGATTCCATTTTCATCCTCATAATATTCACCCCGGCCGGTGATCGACCATTTGTCATTCAGCGCTAATCTGACAAGAACTGCCGGACTTAATATATGATTGTATTCACTGCTCCCTTTACTCTTTTGTTCCATGCAATAATCAACACCGAGTGTAATCCTTAATTTATCCGTTGGATTGAGCAATGCAAAGAAATTGTGATAGTACCGCATTTGGTTTATGACATCAGGCTTGTCACTGCCCATAAAAGTACTATAATTCAAAGCGAATTTTGAACTTGGCGTAAACGTTATTTGAGTTCCAAAGGCTGGAGTATTATTGCCATCGACACGGGCTATCCGTTGCCATCCGTTGATGATTAAAGCCGATAGAAACCATTTGCTATTGTCTGTGGTATAACCAATTTTAATTCCACTTTCCCAACTAGGTGTATTATCACCCATTATGCAACGTGTGAGCGCATCATCTGCCTTACCTATGGGGCTTTCAAATCCAATATGCGATGGAAGAATTCCGGCATCCAACCATAAATTTTTCTGCTTGGATAATTTCACGCCTACATTCGCCTGCCATACATTCTTAAGCAAAGCTTGTTCGGCAGATGAATTATACTGAGCCCACGTTCCTACCATAGCGCCTAGATTTGCGCGGACATTATTTGTATTGTAATTCGCATTTATAAACCCGAGATTCAGGTTCATTTCATTATGCCTGTTGAAATTGTAAAAAAAGGATGGCCGCTCATGATTAGCAGGGTGGTTGAAATCATAAGCATAATACACTTCAGCATAGCCTGTGAATGTAAGAGGTGATGCAGTAGAATCCACCTGCCCACTCAGTGTGTAAGCTATCAAAAGCATGATCGGTAGTATTAGTTTTTTCATGATGATGTTATTTGAAATTGTTAAGGGCTATATTTAACTTGAGAACATTTATTTTTTCGGTACCAAAAAGACCAAGCATTGGTTTCTCGATATTTTGATTCACAAGGGTTTTTATGTTGTCAGGAGATATATTCCTGGCTTTCGCTATTCTGGGGACTTGTACTAATGCGCCTTTTATAGTGATGTTAGGATCTTGTCCGCTACCTGATGCTGTCACCATATCGGAAGGAATATCTTCTTTCCGAATATCCGGATTATGGATCATGAATGAATCAATTCGTGCCTGTACTGTTGTGAGATAATCAGGATTAGATGGGCCTTTATTACTCCCTCCACTTCCCGCTGCATTGTAATTGACAGCCGATGGCCTCGACCAGAAATATTTGTCATCAGAAAAATTCTGTGCAATATTCTCATAATAGGCTTTACCATCAGCTTCCACCATGAATCCTTTTCCATGATTCGGTGCCATTTGGGCAATTCCCAACATGATGACTGTATATACTCCCATAAAGAAGAGTATAAACAACAATGTTAGTTTTATACCCGGTAAAATATTTTTTTTCATGACTTCTCTATTTTTAGATGAATAATGTAACCAGGAGATCAATTAATTTTATCCCTACAAAAGGAATGATGATGCCACCCAGTCCGTAGTACAAGAGATTCCGTCTCAACAAAGCACTTGCACCAATCGGTTTATACGCAACTCCTTTCAATGCCAGAGGTATCAACATTGGAATAATGATGGCATTGAATATGACCGCTGACAGTATTGCACTCTGAGGTGAATGAAGCTGCATGATATTGAGCGCCCGTAAAGCCGGAATCGTCGCAATAAACAAAGCAGGAACGATCGCAAAATATTTTGCCACATCATTTGCAATACTGAACGTAGTCAACGTACCCCTTGTCATCAGCAACTGCTTACCGATTTCAACGATTTCAATCAATTTGGTTGGATCATTGTCCAGATCAACCATATTCCCTGCTTCTTTAGCTGCTTGTGTTCCACTGTTCATAGCCACGCCAACGTCTGCCTGTGCCAACGCAGGAGCATCATTCGTTCCATCACCCATCATCGCCACTAGTTTTCCTGATTGTTGTTCTTTACGGATATAAGCCATCTTGTCCTCCGGCTTTGCTTCAGCAATAAAATCATCAACACCTGCTTTTTCCGCAATGTATTTTGCAGTCAATGGATTGTCACCTGTAACCATTACAGTTTTAACACCCATTTTTCTAAGCCGTTGAAATCGTTCCAGAATACCCGGCTTGATGATGTCTTGCAGTTCTATAACACCCAATACTCTTTCATTGTCAGATACGACCAGAGGTGTTCCTCCATTAGTAGAAATTATTTTTACTTTTTCTTCTGTTTCTTGTGGAAAAATATTACCTGCTTTTTCACAAAGATTTCTAATGGCATCAACTGCACCTTTTCTAATCCGTGTGTTTTCAAAATCAATACCACTGGTCCGTGTTTCAGCCGTAAATTTTATAAATCGTGGATTTTCAATTTTGTAGCTATTTGGATTAATTCCAGCAAGCTCAATAATGGATTTTCCTTCAGGTGTTTCATCAGACATTGAGCTCAGTACAGTGCTGCGAAGGAATTCCTTTTCACCTACCCCATCAGCCGGGTAAAAATTTGTTGCCTTGCGGTTACCAATAGTGATGGTTCCCGTCTTATCCAGAAGTAATGTATCGATGTCTCCTGCTGTTTCAACAGCTTTACCTGATTTTGCAATCACATTCGCTCTCAATGCCCTGTCCATTCCGGCAATACCTATAGCCGAAAGCAATCCTCCGATCGTAGTCGGAATCAGACACACGAATAATGCTATATAAGACGAAATCGGAATAGGCGTCAATGCATAATCAGAAAACGGAGCAAGCGTAATACAGATAATGATAAAGATGAGTGTAAATCCTGCAAGTAAAATCGTCAGTGCAATTTCATTGGGCGTCTTCTGCCGTGATGCACCTTCAACCAAAGCAATCATCTTATCCAGAAAACTTTCTCCGGGCGATGTCGTAACCTGAACTTTTATTTTATCTGACAAAACTTTAGTTCCCCCTGTTACAGATGATTTATCTCCACCTGATTCGCGTATCACCGGCGCACTTTCACCTGTGATGGCGCTTTCATCAATGGTAGCAATGCCTTCAATGATTTCTCCGTCCATCGGAATGGTATCACCCGTCTCGCAGAAAAACACATCGCCCTTCTTCAACAGAGAAGAGTTGACCGATTGTAATTGGCCATTTGCAAGGACTAATTTAGCAGGCGTTTCTTCTCTTGTTTTACGCAGAGAATTTGCCTGTGCCTTTCCTCTAGCTTCTGCTAATGCCTCAGCAAAATTTGCAAAAAGAACGGTGAGCAGGAGTATGATGAAGATGATAAAGTTGTATGCAAACGAACCCTGTGAAGATTCACCCATTAATATCCATATGCATTCGCCAAGCATATATACCGTGCCCACTTCCACCGTAAACATCACGGGATTGTTTATTAAAATTCGCGGATTGAGTTTAATGAATGATTGCTTTAAAGCTTCATTCATCAGTGCTCTGTCGAAAAGTTTATTTTTTTTTTGCCTTTTCATGATCAGGAATGTTCTTTATTTAAATAATGTAAAATGTTCAGCAATCGGCCCCAGAGCCAATACCGGAAAAAATGATAATCCCACAAGCACTGCAATCACTGCAAATACCATCAGTCCGAATGTTGCTGTATCCGCTTTTAATGTGCCCGCACTTTCAGGAATATATTTTTTGGCCGCAAGTAATCCTGCTATAGCCACCGGTCCGATGATGGGAAGAAAACGTGCTAACAACATCACAATGCCACAAGTGATATTCCAGAAAGGATTATTATCTCCCAGTCCTTCAAAACCACTTCCGTTGTTGGCTGATGATGATGTGTATTCATACAGCATTTCACTGAAACCATGATGACCCGGATTATTCAGCCATCCGGTAGCATTCCCCGAAAACCACCAGCCCATAGGCGTATCGTGCGCTGCAAGATAACTGGCAATGGCAGTACCTGTAAGAATGAGTAATGGATGCAATAGGAAAACAATCATGGCGATTTTCATTTCACGCGCTTCTATTTTTTTACCCAGGAATTCAGGTGTTCTTCCAACCATGAGTCCGCTGATGAAAACGGCAATGATGATGAAGATGTAGAAATTAAGAAATCCCACTCCTACCCCACCATAAAATGCATTGACCATCATCCCGAGCAGTGCATTCATTCCTGAAATAGGCATCGAACTATCATGCATGGAATTGACAGAACCGTTTGATGTGATCGTCGTATTGATCTCCCACAATGCAGATGCAGCCGGACCAAATCGAACTTCCTTTCCTTCCATACTGCCCATGGGTTGCGTAATTCCCATTTTTTCAATCGCAGGATTACCACCCATCTCATAATGAATGGCTGGAATGACAAGCAAAATAAATCCTGCTGTCATCACACCAAATACCATCCAGGCCAATTTTCTTCTCTTGAGAAAATAACCTAATGCAAATACCAATGCGATCGGAATAAGAATGATGCAGATGTTTTCAACAATATTTGTCAGGTAGTCCGGATTTTCAAGAGGCACAGCAGAGTTAGCACCAAAATACCCACCACCATTTGTTCCAAGTTGTTTAATGGCGATCATGGCTGCAGCGGGTCCTGTACTCACCTGCATCGAATCTCCCTGCATCGATATCATCGTGTCCTTACCGTTAAAAGTCATCGGTGTACCACGAAACATGAGTATCGTTGCAACAATCACAGCAAGTGGCAGCAATATTCTGGTGCAGGATTTAACCAGGAGATTATAAAAATTACCCAGCATGTCTGCTGTTCTTTCTTTCATGGCAATAAATACGACCGCACAAATAGCAATACCAGTCCCTGCACTGATAAACTGCCAGAGCATAAGTATCATCTGTCCGAAATAGGACAAACCGCTTTCACCCGAATAATGCTGAAGATTTGTATTGGATACAAAACTTACTGACGTGTTGAAAGCTAAATCCGCACTCATGGAAGCATTGCCATCCGGATTCAATGGAAGCCAACTCATGTTCATGAGTACCGCCATGGAAAGTAAAAACCAAATGGCGTTAATGGTCAGCAATGCAGCCAGACTCTGCTTCCAGTTCATCTCTTTTGAAGCATCAATTCCGCTGAAGTGGAAAAAGAATTTTTCAAGCGGATTGAATATTGGATCCAACAATGTCCTTTCGCCCGCAAACACCTTCGCGATGTATTTACCGAGTGGGATCGCAAGCACCACCCCAGCAACATAAATGAGGATAACCCCTAAGATTTCAGTATTCATGATATTTAGAATTTTTCCGGCTTGATGAGTACATATCCCATGTAACCAAAGAGAAGTAATGCAATAAGAAAGAGCGCTATCATTTTATCTGTATTTTTAAGAAATTAAATCGTTAGCCTAATTTTATGGCACCTTTGTACATCACATTTCAGGTATAAAATTGAGCTTACAATAGATTAAATTTTTTCAAAGAAGTCAATGGCCTTGAAGAAAATGGCGAACCCGATCAGGCCCGTTATAATGAGTATTGTAGTGATCATTGTTATAGCTTTTAATTGAAGGTTGAAAATTGATTTGCGAGATTTGTTGATCTGTGTTATTGCACCGGATGAACCTTATCATTTTATTCAAATGCTAAAGTTGTCTATACAGAATTTGATAAATGTGTCCTCTTCAGCTTGGTTTCCATTTTTAAGTTATCTATTGAGTAGTATTTTGATTTTCCAATAAATGATGTAGATAAACGCAATTGCAAAAAGGAAGGCAACAAGAATGACCAAAACCTCTTTGATATTGAGTTTTCTGCTGCGCATTTACAAAAGGGGTATGCCAATATCTGTTCCAGTGAATACGTACACTGAAGTAATCAATTAATAATCAATTCATTATTAGTAAATACCAGGAAATAAACCTTTAAGAAACCCTTCCATTTTGAAAGGGTTATTTTCATTTTGGCATGGAGGGCGTTTACTCATCAAATCAAACTCAGCTATGACTTTAGCCATCTGACTGAAATTTAATTTGCGTTAATGCTTCGGCCTGCTTGACGCAGTCTTGTGCTACAGCTCAGCAACACTGCGAAATTTGCGGCATATAATTTAACGGATCGTGCAATGGAAACACTGAAATTTAATTTGCGTTAATCTGCGAAATTTGTGGCATATTTTTTAACGCATCGTACGATGGAAACACTGAAATTTAATTTGCGTTAATGCTTCCGCCTGCTTGACGCAGTCTTGGTTGAACTTGCGTGCACTCACCCTTTTGCTACAGCTCACCAACCGTGTGCTACAGCTCAGCAACACTGCGAAATTTGCGGCATATATTATTATTCCAAACTATACCTTTCCATTATTCAGATCGAATGCGAGAAGATCATTCCAACTTATATTCCTGTAATTTTCGATACAAAGTCGTCAGGCCTATATTCATCAATCGCGCAGCCTCCGTTTTATTTCCCTTTGTATGATTAAGTACTTTCAATATGTGCAGTTTTTCTGCACTTGCCAAATCAAAAGCTGATAATGTTTTATGGCTATTTGGGATCTGAATCGAACTAAGAAATTCAAAAGGCAAAGATTCAGTTGTAAGTTCATCTGATGTTGATAATATCACACTTCGCTCAATTATATTTTTAAGCTCCCTTATATTTCCGGGAAATGTATGTTGTTGCAGAACCCTGATAAACTCAGGCGAGACAGCCCTAATCTTTTTATTGGTCTTTTCAGAATATATATGAGTAAAAAAATGGACCAGCTCTTTTATATCCACAACTCTTTCTCTTAATGCTGGAAGCCTGATTTGAAACACAGAGATGCGGTAAAATAAATCTTTTCGGAAATGCCCGGCTTCAATTTCCGCTTCAAGATTTCGATGAGTTGCCGCTATAATCCGTACATTAACTTTGATGGTTTTACTTTCTCCGATTTTCATTAATTCACCGGTTTCAATGACCCGTAAAAGTTTGGATTGCAACTCCAGGCTCATTTCCCCTATTTCGTCCAGGAAAATAGTCCCATTGTTAGCTTCCTCAAATAATCCGGTTTGGTCCCTGGTAGCTCCTGTAAATGCACCTGCCTTATGCCCGAACATTTCACTTTCAAGCAATTCCTTATTAAAAGCTGAACAATTGATGGCCACAAAACTTTTATTGTTTCTTCTGCTCGCCTGATGTATGGCCTGAGCGAAAATTTCCTTTCCTGTCCCTGTTTCGCCAGTCAATAAAACTGTAGTATCTGTCTGAGCTACTTTTTTAGCAAGTTCAATGGCCTGCAGAAAGTTTTTTGAATTTCCAATGATGTTAGCAAAAGAATATCGGTCCCCAAGTAGCTTTTCAAGCAATTGTACACGCTTCGCCAAATCTACTTTCTCAATAGACCGGTAAAGAAGTGGGATTATTTTATTGTTGTCATCACCTTTTGTAATATAATCAAAAGCACCATTTTTAATAGCTTGCACACCATCCGGAATATTGCCATATGCTGTCAAAAGGATAATTTCAATATTCGGATACTTGTCTTTTATGATTTTTGAAAGCTCTACACCATTTCCATCGGGCAACTTTACATCACAGAGCACAACGTCGAATTCTGATTGCTCTAATTTTTTCAAAGCACCTTTGCAGTCCGGTGTCTGAACAACATCAAAACCCTCCAGACTGATTATCCTCGTCAGCAGGGATCTGAGCTTCTCTTCATCGTCAATGATTAGTATTTTTTTCAAACAATGCTCTTACCCCCTTCAGAATTCTTATCGAAAACTTAATTGACGAATTAGACTAATTCAATCAGAACCTCATTCCGCCGGATTCGCCTTCCTGTAATCCTGCAGAAATTTTTCAAGGCCGAGATCCGTAAGTGGATGATATAGCAATCCCAATATTGCAGAGAGAGGACATGTCACTACGTTGGCTCCTGCTTTTGCAGCTTCAACTATATGTCTCGAACTCCGAATTGAAGCAGCCAGAATCTGGGTATCGAAACCCTGTAAGGTATAGACTTCAGAAATCTCTTTGATCAATGTCATCCCATCCCAATTAGAATCATCTATGCGGCCAATAAAAGGAGACATATATGTGGCTCCCGCTTTCGCAGCAAGTATCGCCTGTCCGGTTGAAAAAATTAATGTGCAATTCGTACGGATACCATGATCCTTAAACCACTTCAGCGCCTTCACCCCGTCCTTGATCATCGGCACTTTCACCACAATATTGGAAGCCAGATCAGCCAGGATTTTCCCTTCTTCTACTATTCCGTCAAAATCAGTAGAAATCACCTCAGCACTGACATCACCATTGACAATGGCGCAGATCGACCTGTAGTGATTCTGTATATGGACTTGCCCCGTAATGCCTTCTTTTGCCATCAATGAAGGATTCGTAGTCACTCCATCCAGGATCCCAAGGTCATTGGCTTCCTTGATCTGATCCAGGTTAGCCGTGTCAATAAAAAATTTCATGCTGTGAATTTAAGAAAAAAAAAAGTGAGAAATCATATCGCTCCGCTCAACTTTCTACCCTTGCTGCATTTCTGCCCTGGGGGAGTTCGAAAGGAGCTGGACGTATGACTCTCACTCACCACAAAGGTAAATTATAATTCCTACCCCTGTTCTTCAAGTGCAGTTATTTCCCTTTTAAACTTTTGCCACCATATCAGCTCAGGCAGTTGTGCCTTCAAAACGATTGGTATTTTCTGGATAGGATGTATGAATTCCATCTTACGGCAATGCAGCATAAAGGCATTCGGATCATTCATCGTTTGTCCCCCATATTTGACATCACCAAAGATCGGACTACCAATAAAGCTCATATGAACCCTCAACTGATGCGATTTTCCTGTGATGGGATGAAGCCTTATCAGAAAAAAGCGGTCTATTTTACCCAGTGTAGAATATTTGGTTCTCGCTTTTACTGCCCCGACTCTCTCTCCTTTGACTACTTCTACTATATTCTTATTCCGGTCTTTATACATCCAACTCTGTAAATCCCCTTCAAATGGATCAGGACATTTCGTAACTAAAGCGAGATAAGTTTTGTCCACCTTCCGGTCAGTAAACAATTGTCTCATTCGATCCTTTCCTTTGGATGTTTTTGCAAAAACAAGGACACCACTGACAGGTCGATCCAACCGGTGACAGGATTGAAGAAATACATTTCCTGGCTTTTTATATTTTTCCCGGATATATTCTCTCAGGATGTCTTCCAGACTCGTGTCACCCGTATCATCGGTGTGAACGAGCAGGCCATTTGGTTTGTTAATGGCTATCAGGTGGTTATCTTCATAGATGATTTCAAGATCTGTTTTAGCCATATCGCAAGGTAGAAATTTTCAATATCCCACATGAATCTCACGCTTGGTTTCTCTCCGTGTCCGAATGATACATTCATGTTCGCCGCAATGGTCAATGGCTGGATTGATACAAAAGGATACTCATTCACGGTCATGATGGAAGATGTGGAGACTCTTAACGAATGGGCAGCTGCATCCCGTCTTGACGTTACAAAGATGAGCTTTCACAGATCACTTTCACTTGCTGATCAATATACCCTTCTTCGATCCGGAGCAGCGCTTGGAAATGGCTGTGGTCCGCTTTTAATTGCAAAAGCAAACAAAACAAAAGAGGAGATATTAAATGGTCCGGTCTTGCTTCCTGGTAAGTGGACCACCGCTCATCTTCTATTTAATCTCTTTTATCCCGGCTGCACCAACAAGAAATTCGTTGTCTTCAATGAGATCGAGCATTTGCTTTTGGACGATCAGGCCGTGGCGGGAGTGATCATTCATGAAAATAGGTTTACCTACGAATCTCTTGGCCTTGTAAAAATCATTGACTTGGGTGAAGCGTGGGAAACCAAAACAAGCTTACCCATTCCTCTGGGCGGAATATTCGCCGCTAATCGTCTTTCCATTGTTTCCATGTCCGAATTAGAGATGCTAATATCCGAAAGCATCCTGTACGCATATCAGCATCCTGAGCAGGTCATGTCTTATGTTCGAAAGTACTCTCAGGCTATGGATGAAGCAGTTATGATGAATCATATCAAACTTTATGTCAATGATTTTTCGCTCGATTTAGGCGAAAAAGGCCTTTCGGCAGTTCGACTGATGAAAAATATGGCTGTCTAGCCATTCCAATCTGTTTATATCTCCATCATTTTCAGGCTAAAACATATTACAAAAATTTAATTTATCTTTTTTGCTGATAAAAAGGCAATTACATATGCTAAATAAATTTAATATGTATATATTTGACCCATAAGTTTTGGTTTTTTAATGGATAATCGCAGTGGCTCATGAAACGTCATGGGCCCCTTTTTAGCATCTCTTCATCACGCCTGCAGCGTGATTCCAGATAAGAAGTGTGATCTTAGTTTTAGTTAACCTTAAGCCCGCTC
>JBDUDG010000309.1:0-4307 GCA_040003045.1 Saprospiraceae bacterium
ATACTTTTTATATGGCATCGGGTGCGTCAGCATTCCTGGGATTTTTTAGTTTCCTGCTTCCGGATACGCCACCAAAAGGAAATACCACATCGAAACCCACATTAAGAGAGATCCTGGGTCTTGATGCATTAAACCTGTTGAAGGACAAAAATTTTCTACAGTTTTTCATTGCTTCCATTTTGATCTGTATTCCGCTGGCATTTTATTATCAGAATGCTAATATTTATCTCAATGCAACCGGAATGAAGAACGCTGCGAGTAATATGTCCTTTGGCCAGGTATCAGAAGTAGCCTTCATGCTTTTGCTTCCTCTTTTTTTTAAAAGGTTCGGATTAAAAACTACGCTTCTCGTTGGAATGGCTGCGTGGGTCATCAGGTATATTCTCTTCGCTTATGGAGATTCAGGTCATGGGGTGTGGATGCTGTTTTTGGGAATACTATTGCATGGGGTCTGCTATGATTTCTTTTTTGTTTCTGGTCAGATCTATACGGACTACAAAGCCGGTGATAAAATAAAAAGCTCGGCACAGGGACTTATTACCCTGGCGACTTATGGTCTCGGGATGTTCATTGGTTTCTGGCTTGCGGGAAATATTTATAATAAATACCAGTTGGCCGATGGGTCATATGAATGGAAAATGATCTGGTTGATTCCTGCCGCTATCGCTTTTATTGTTTTGCTTTCCTTTACACTCATTTTCAAAAACGAAAAGCTTTCGAGTGAAGCCTGAAAGCCCGGATACAAAACCAAATTACATCCTGTGTGTTAGCTATATGAATGACTTAAGTGCTCATTGTACTTTTTCACTCAGAATGTTGGCACATTCCCAAATAAAAAGCAACTTGCCGGCCCATATGATGCCGGAGATATGAAGAATGTCTTTGGTTTTCTCATTCCCTCTTATTTCACTTACTGAATTAAACATTGATGCAAGACACATTTATTATAGACGGCGTTCGTACTGCGATAGGTTCCTTTCGTGGCGGACTTTCGTCAGTGAGGACCGATGATTTGGCGGCGCATGTTATCCGGGCGTTGATCAGCCGACATGAACAGCTTGATCCTGCAGCTATTGATGATGTCATATTAGGTTGTGCTAACCAGGCCGGTGAAGACAACAGGAATATTGCCAGGATGGCATTATTGCTTGCTGATCTTCCGTGGTCCATTCCGGGAGAAACAATCAACAGATTATGTGCATCAGGAATGTCTGCAGTGGTGCATGCACATCGGGCCATTCAAACAGGTGATGGTGATTTATTTATAGCCGGTGGAGTGGAAAACATGACGAGAGGACCATGGGTCATTTCAAAATCAGATCAGGCTTTTGGTGCGAATGTCGAAATGCATGATTCATCTTTCGGGTGGCGGTTTATAAATCCTGCCATGAAATCTAAATATGGAACTGAATCCATGGGAGAGACGGCTGAGAACCTGGCGACGATGTATAATATATCACGTATTGACCAGGATAGGTTTGCGTACAATTCGCAGCGCAAAGCTGTAGCAGCAAAATCTGTTTTTAAAGAAGTGATTATCCCCTTGATGGTTCCCAGGAAGAAACAGGATCCTTTTGTTTTTGATAAAGATGAATTTATGAAGCCTCAGACTACGCTTGAAGGTCTCGCTGCTTTACGACCTGCCTTTAGAGAAAATGGAACGGTTACTGCCGGAAATAGTAGTGGTCTTAATGATGGGGCAGCTGCGCTTTTGATCTCTTCTGAATTGGGCGTGCGTCAAAATAATTTAAAACCCTTTGCCAGGATTGTAGCTTCTGCTGTAGTCGGTGTCGAGCCTCGCATCATGGGCATCGGGCCAGTGAATGCAACTAAAAATGCATTGAAAAAGGCGGGCCTTAAACTGGATGAGATGGATGTGATAGAAATTAATGAGGCTTTCGCTGCCCAGGTATTGGCCTGCACAAGGAACTTAGGATTAGAAGATGAAGACGAACGGGTGAATAAATATGGAGGTGCCATTGCATTGGGCCATCCTTTAGGTATGAGTGGAGCCCGGATCATTCTATCTGCTGCAAGAACACTTCAGCGGCTCGATAAAAAATATGCATTAGCCACCATGTGTATTGGTGTGGGCCAGGGATATGCAGTGATCCTCGAAAAGGTCTGAGACGTGAGATGTGAGATTTGTGATGATGGATTTAAGATGGGAGATATGAAGAATGAATCCTTGCCGCTTCACTTAGGCTAACGTTCAATCAATGAGGAAGATTCGCAATATCTTTTCAAATGTTGAGCGTAGCCGAAACATTCACTGTAGATCTTGAGCGGTCGTTGAGCGGAGTCGAAACGAAACGATGACTCCCTCCACTACACATCTACTCTCGCATACTTCGCATTGGCTTCGATGAATGCCCGACGAGGGGGGACTTCATCTCCCATCAACATACTGAAAGCCCGATCTGCTTCAAGTGCATCATCTACATTCACCTGGCGGAATACGCGTGCATCAGGATCCATAGTCGTTTCCCAGAGCTGCTCAGCATTCATCTCTCCAAGACCTTTGTATCGCTGTACTTTTACCCCGGATTCTTTTTCACCTGCTGTATAGGAATCCACTGCATCCTGGCGCTCGACTTCATTCCAGCAATACCGGAATTGTTTGCCTTTTGAAACACGATATAATGGCGGAGCTGCAATGAATATATGTCCATTGTCAATCAGAGGTCGCATGTACCTGAAGAAGAAAGTCAGAATAAGTGTGACAATGTGGCTGCCATCGATATCAGCATCGCACATGATCACGACTTTGTAATACCTCAGCTTATCAATATTGAGAATACGCTCACCATTCTTTTCTTCTATGCTCACACCGAGGGCGGTGAACATATTCTTGATTTCTTCATTGTCATAGATCCTGTGTTCCATTGCTTTCTCCACATTGAGAATTTTACCACGCAACGGAAGAATAGCCTGGAAATTTCTGTCACGTCCTTGTTTCGCTGTGCCACCTGCACTATCTCCCTCGACAAGAAACAACTCACATATTTTAGGATCACGTGAAGAGCAATCCGCCAATTTACCCGGCAATCCACCACCGGTAAGAATATTTTTTCTTTGTACCAGCTCACGTGCTTTACGTGCGGCGTCTCGTGCACGCGCGGCGAGAATTACCTTCTCAACAATTCGTTTAGCATTCGATGGGTTTTCTTCAAGGTACGCTGTTAATGTTTCGCCGACAGATCTTGATACAATCCCCACTACTTCAGAATTACCAAGCTCTCCTTTGGTCTGGCCTTTAAATTGTGGTTCAGGGACCTTAACAGAGATCACCGCAGTGAGTCCTTCTCTGAAATCTTCTCCTGATAATGTGACTTTAGCCTTTGTAAACTGTCCACTGTCATCGCCATACTGTTTAAAGACACGGGCGATAGCACGTTTAAAACCGGCTTCATGAGTGCCACCATCTTTGGTGGAAATATTATTAACAAATGAAAATACATGTTCCTGGTAGCCTGTGTTGTATTGCATGGCCACTTCAATCTCTACATTATCTTCTTTTCCTTTGACATAAATTGGAAATTCAATCAGGGGTGTCCTGCTTTCATCAAGGAAGCGAACAAATTCTTTTAAGCCGCCTTCTGAATAAAAAATCTCAGTGCGGGCATTACCCTGTTCATCGATATCCCGGTCATCTCGCAATGTAAGCTTGAGACCGCTATTGAGGAATGATAGTTCACGAAGACGGTTTGCCAGGGTTTCATATTTGAATTCGAGCGTTTCGAATATTTGTCCATCTGGCCAAAAAGTAATGGTGGTACCAGTTTCATTGGATAAGCCGATTTCATCCACGCTGGTAGTCGGAACACCACGAGCATATTCCTGTCTGAATATTTTTCCTTCGCGCTTTACTTCAGCACGGACTTTTTCGCTTAGTGCATTGACACAACTGATCCCCACACCGTGAAGACCACCGGACACTTTGTATGTATCCTTATCAAATTTTCCACCAGCATGCAGGATGGTCATGACGACTTCAAGAGCAGATTTCTGCAACTTCTCGTGTATGCCTACCGGGATCCCACGACCATCATCGATGACAGTGAGCGATCCGTCTTTGTTGACATAAACTTCGATATGTGTGCAGTGTCCTGCAAGATGTTCATCAATTGAATTGTCTACAACCTCCCAAACAAGATGGTGTAAACCCTTGATATCGGTGCTGCCGATGTACATGCTCGGGCGCATGCGAACTGCTTCTAAACCCTCTAACGCCGTGATATTTTCGGCACCATAACTACCCTGTGTTTTTGTCATAAATCTCCTCTAAAATTGAATCGGCGAAGATA
>JBDUDG010000310.1:0-4302 GCA_040003045.1 Saprospiraceae bacterium
CGAGCTGGTTTTTGATTTCAAGCATTTGCATTTCATTGTGCATCATCTTGAACACTTCATTCGCGAGTGTATCAATTTCGCCAATCTCCAGGAGCCCTTGTTTCTTTACATTGTCAATTCCAAGATTAGAAGAAATAAAGCCAAGTAAATGCGTATCACTTTTAATATTCCTGATCATCACAACAGCTTCTGATGGAATATTAGGTGAGCGTTTGATAATTTTTTCTGCAAGATCACGTATTGAACCTATGATGGCATCGAATTCAATTTTTGTTGTAACAGGTGTATATTCTTTTTTACTTATTCGCGCTACCATGTAAGGTTCAGTACTGTCCATCTGAACCAGATTGAATCTTGATCTCCCTTGAAGGATGGCAGTAATAGAGCCGTCCGGCATTTTAAGTACTTTCAGAATTCGCGCTATGGTGCCTACTTTGAAAAGATCTTTTTCTTCGGGATCTTCAGTGTCATCATCTTTTTGTGCAAGGACAGCTATCAGCTTATTCGTCTCATGAGCTTTGCGAACAGCTTTCATGGACTTCTCTCTTCCCACGGTAATAGGTATCACTATCCCCGGAAAGAGAATTGTATTTTTTAATGCAAGGACAGGGAGAAGTTCAGGAAGTTCCGCATTGTCCAGAACATCTTCTTCTTCATCCACTGAAATGATCGGCATGAATTCACTTTCCTCACTCACATCACTTCCGAAAAAAAGGTCATCAAACATAGTAGGTGTGATAAATTCAGAATAATAACAATTTACGGCATAAACAGGTCAATTTCCGTTCCACGGAGTAAACGCATGACAATGGCGCAAATTTCGTCCCTTATTATGCCAATAAGTCAGGAAAATTACTTTTCCCCTTCTTTTATAAGGCTATAAAAGAGCTTTAGTTCTCAGAAAGGTTAACACCCCATAAGTTTAATTGGCAGGAAGGATATGGTGCATTTTCTTATACCAAAAACCTAGTGCCGATGATTGCTAATTTTATTGAGAATCAGGAGGAGCATCACAGAATAAAAAATTTCTGGATAAATCTCAACTACTTCTTGAAGAGTTTGAAGTGGAGTTTGACAAGAGGTATGTCTTTACGTTATCTGAATAGTGTGTCTGAAAGGAGCCTATTGTGATCTCGTGAGTGTATTGAAGAGAGGATGATTATTGTATTCAGTTATGCCCCAGCAGGGCATGAAAAATTTTTAAATGAGATAATTCTTCCCCTATATCACAGGATAGCTCACTCTTCTATAGCCTCATTCACAAGCACTGGAGCAGGCTCCGTGGCATCGATCTCGAAACGGAGATTTCCGATGATGAATTCCTGCCGCTCCGGGGTATTTTTGCCCATATAGTATTCGAGGATGTCATCGATGCTGGTATTGTCCTGAATCAGGACAGGCTCCAGTTGTATGTTCTCACCGATGAAAGCGCCAAACTCATCAGGTGAGATTTCACCGAGACCTTTGAACCTGGTAATTTCCGGCTTGCCACGCAATTTTTTGATAGCCTCCTGTTTTTCTTTTTCGTTGTAGCAATAATACGTTATCTGCTTATCGCGAACCCTGAAAAGAGGAGTCTCCAGTATGAATAAATGTCCTTCACGTACCAGGTCAGGAAAGAATTGTAAAAAGAATGTCAGAAGCAGCAAACGTATATGCATTCCATCAACATCAGCATCCGTTGCAATCACTACCCTGTTGTACCGCAGATCATCAAGACCATCCTCAATATTGAGGGCATGCTGTAATAAGTTTAATTCTTCATTTTGATATACAACCTTTTTTGTCAGGCCATAACAATTCAGTGGTTTGCCGCGAAGAGAAAATACAGCTTCAGTCTGCACATTCCGGGCCTTCGTCAGGGAGCCTGACGCAGAATCTCCTTCAGTGATAAAAATGGAGCTCAGATCTTTCATTTCAACATCAACGCGTGTGTTGTCATTGAAATGGATTTTGCAATCACGCAATTTCTTGTTATGCAGATTAGCGGATTTCGCGCGTTGATTGGCAAGTTTTTTAATACCTGCTATTTCCTTACGTTCCCTTTCTGATTGTTGTATCTTTTTTAAGATTTCTTTTGCAGTATCCGGATGTTTGTGGAGGTAGTTATCTAATTGTTGCGTAACAAAATCATTGATAAAGCTTCGGACAGTAGGACCATCTGGTGCAATATTATTTGAACCTAATTTCGTTTTCGTTTGTGATTCGAAGACAGGTTCTTCCACCCGAATACTGATAGCTCCGATCATTGAAGCCCGGACATCTTTTGGGTCAAAACTTTTATTATAAAAGTCTCTGAATGTTTTAACCACAGCTTCGCGGAAAGCAGTCAGGTGTGTTCCTCCCTGTGTTGTATTCTGACCATTGACAAATGAATAATATTGTTCACCATAATGCTGTCCATGTGTCAATGAAAGTTCAATATCCTCACCTTTGAGATGAATGATCGGATAGCGAAGATCTTCATTTGCTGTTTTGCGCACTAACAAATCGAGGAGTCCGTCTTTTGACTGAAAAATCCTTCCATTGTATTTTAACCGAAGACCTGCATTGAGCCATGCATAGTTCCACAATTGATGCTCTACAAATTCGTCGCGATACACAAAGTCCCTGAATATTTTCTCATCAGGCACGAATGAAAAAATAGTTCCGGTTTCTTCTGTTGACTTTACAATTTTTGATTCATTTCTAATTTCACCTTGCTGGAAGACGGCTTCTTTTGATTTCCCGTCACGTACTGCCCTGACGAGAAAATAATCTGAAAGTGCATTGACAGCTTTAGTACCGACTCCGTTTAATCCAACTGATTTTTTAAATGCCTTGGAATCATATTTACCGCCTGTATTGATTTGAGCCACGCACTCTACGACTTTTCCTAAGGGAATACCACGACCATAATCACGAACAGTGACCTTCCCATTTTTGATCTCGATTTCGATTTGTTTTCCATATCCCATGATGTATTCGTCAATGGAATTGTCGATGACTTCTTTCAACAAAACATAAATACCGTCATCGGGAGTTGATCCGTCTCCTAATTTCCCTACATACATACCCGGGCGAAGACGGATATGTTCTTTCCAGTCGAGAGTTAAAATATTTGCTTCGGTATATTGAGTCACAGGTCTTTAAATTGTGGTCAAATATATGATGGAAAAATTAAATATAATGGCGTGGTGCGATTTGCCTGATTTGGAATGCCTGGGGTGAGAGGCCAGATGCTAGATGCTAGATGCTAGATTTCAGATGCAATACTCAATAAGCCATGCTCAATAGGCATCAATCCCTCTTAGCAGTTTCAGGGAGGTCCCTATGGAAAAATGTAGGGAAGGATGCGCTGGCATTGTGCTGGAATCCTTTTTCTGCTTTTACCGGTAACCTGTAATCACGAACAAAATTTTTGAAGAATGCGGTGAGTTGATCGACAGGTACATTCCTGCTATTGGGCTTTGGGTAAAAGGCAAGTTGCGAAATAGTGCCATCTGGGTTGAAGTAGAGATTGATCCAAAGTTTGACTCCTTTGATATCAAAATTGAGATCGCCTGCATAATCTTCCATATCCATCAACATATTGGACCATGCCCGATAGGCGAGATCAATGTCATCGTGATAGACAGACATAAAAGTAGCTGGATGTTCTTTTGAAAGAGCGAGATATTGATCTTCATATTCGCCTATCAGATAGACATTTGGTGCGGAAATGACAGTAACAGTGGATTGCGCGTAGGCTTGATCCAGGAGAAGGGCGAGTGTTATGACAATCAGATATTTCAACAAATGGAAAGCTTTAAAACTCAATCTGATTAACGCTCCGAATATATAAAAGATTCTGAATATTACAAATTAAATGCTTTGCAGGCCGTTTGAGATAGGAAAAAGGGGAAACGGGAAATATGGGAAAACGGGATCAGCTAGAAGGCGAAACAGGGTAAAAGGTGAAACAGGAGAATAGAGAAAAGTCATTAGCACGACCAGACAATATAATTGGAGTTTGCTTCAACATCTAGCTGATTTTCAATGGCGCTTATAGCAAAACAATGGAGTACCTAAATTATGTCTAAGGATACCATTTGCGAATTTAAGGAGAATATTAGATAATTGATTTTTAGGTCTTTATAATTTTACTCTCGGTCTTTCCCATTTTTCAGGTCGGCTTACACCGAAAAGTGTACCTTTTGATGAAATTTTAAAAACCATGGCGATTGACATCATCCTGATTTTGTTTGCCATTCTTGGATTTTGGCTGGGCTACACGAAAGGCATTGTAGCTACTCTTTTTTCAATTCTTGAATATGTCCTGGC
>JBDUDG010000311.1:0-4300 GCA_040003045.1 Saprospiraceae bacterium
CACCTGCATTCCCGGTTACAATGTTTGGTGTCAGGCGATGATACGTGCCCTGCAATCCGGCTTTGATCTGATGATGTGTGGAAACAAAATAGTCAAAATCAAATTTTGCACCTAAATCACGGACTCCTGAAAACACATTGAAGTTTAATTGTTCCTGTGCAAATGAAGCCTTGAATTGGTAATCATTGTAAATGGCAGACAAATTGAAAAATAAGCGGTCATTGAACAGATGGTTCCATCTAAGTGTAGCGGTAGCATTGCCATAAGGCAGTTTAAAACTGATATCTCTTTCCCTTTGTGCAAGAGTCAATACATCACGACCAAAATATCCACTCAAATAAATTCTGTCTTTCTGAGAAAATTGGTAATTGAATTTGGTGTTCAGATCATAGAAAAAATAATTCGTTCCTGCAAAATCGGTTTTTGAAATAAATGGCTGTGCAAGATCAAAACCATAAGTACGGCGTGCACTGATCAGAAAACTGCTTTTCTCTTTGACTATTGGACCTTCCAAAGTAAGGCGCGAAGAAATAAGACCGATGCCACCTTCTGCAGAAAAATGTTGATTATTGCCTTCCTTCATCTGGATGTCAAGTACAGATGAAAGGCGTCCACCATATACAGCCGGAATCCCTCCTTTGATCAGTGTGGTATTCTTAATCGCATCAGCATTAAATACACTGAAAAATCCAAGAAAATGACCACTGTTATAAACAACTGCCTCATCAAGAAGTACAAGATTCTGATCTGCTCCACCGCCTCTTACATAAAAACCTGCACTCCCCTCTCCGGCAGATGAAACACCCGGAAGAAGTTGTATGGCTTTTAGAATATCAACTTCACCAAGAAGAGCAGGTAAAACTTTAATTTGTTCTGTAGGCAAACTGACTCTACCCATGGATGTACTCTGAACATTGTCGTCCTTTTCATCTTCTTTCGCGGACACAATAACCTCTTTCATCTCAACTCCGGAAAGCAGATCAATATTCAACGTACGACTAGAATCAAGAGCCACCTCTTTAGTGACACCCTGGTACCCGAGATAAGAAAAAACAAAGCGATAAGTACCTGAAGGTAAAGTGATGGAATAAAATCCATACGTATTTGTGACTGTTCCATTAGCAGGATCTGATTCGAGATGCACATTCGCACCAATCAGTGTTTCACCTGTTTCCTTATCCTTGATATATCCGTTCAGCGTGTGGTTGTTCTGACCATATCCTACCGAAAGGACGAAGAAGAAAATACCAGTAAACAATTGCCGAAGTAGTGTAATTCTCATATGCTGATCAGGTAACGCTTTTGAAGGCATCTTGTTACAGAATTTCATAAAAGATTTGTAGAAATATAGGATTTATTGATAATCCATACCGGAGATGAGAAACAATATAAACATAACCTGAATATCCATGTTTAAAAATGCATCTCTTAGTCATGAATAATAGCTATCAATGAGGCTTCATCATCAATGATATAATTTAAAAGACCATTTGCATTTCTGACAAACCCAACAAGATGAAAAAACTAATTCTCATTTGTGTATCCTGCATGTTATTCACTCATATAGCAACATCACAAAGGTCAACGATCAAGGACTATCTCGATTCCTACATTGGTCAGAATGCGGATCCCTACGTGCAGCCACTCGCAGATTTATTTTCTTCCAACATTAATACTGATGTGTGGGAATGGTCCAATTTTGACCAGAAGTTTTTTATCCGGTTCAAGTTACAGGCCATGGTGTCTTTTCCTTCTGAATCCATGCGCACTTTCCAGGGGACCACTACAGGAGATTTTCATCCACAACAAACGGTCACTGCACCCACCATCATAGGTGATCCTAATGAAATATTCCTTCAGGGAGCGGATACAACTTTCTATGTTTTTCCCGGTGGTTATAATCTAAAAAGAATGCCGCTTGGCACCCCGCAGCTTACTGTAGGCGGATTTCTCAATACAGAAATAAGTGCAAGATTTCTTTCCTTTCCACTAGGACAGGATCTTGGCAGAGTGAGATTTGTGGGGATAGGAGCGCGACATTCTTTGACCGGCTATTTTGATAATCCACCATTTGATCTTTCCATTGGATACTTCTATCATCATATACAAGCCAGTACATACCTGCATAGTGATCAACAATTGGTCTCAGCTAGCCTGGGTAAATCGGGTACTATATTCTCAGGACAATTTACGGTTGGATATCAGACTTCAAACTCGCATATACATTACGATTTTGACAACGGAGACAATACAACCTATCCTGTCAATCTTTATTTGCATAATAATAACAACTGGCTGATAGAAGCAAATGCCGGCTTGAGGCTGGGCCCAGTTTTTGCATCTGCGGGAATTAGTTATACGAATCATGTGACTATCGTTGCAGGCGCCGGGTTATTCTTGTGATCCGGCCATCAGTCTGACTGGTTTCACTTTCCAACCTTCTTTTTTAAGTGCAGACAATATTCCTGTCTTCCCGCTAAGATGACCCGCACCTACAGTAATAAAATATTTGACCTCTGGATTTAACCCGATGATCACACTGGCCATTTTTTCATTGCGTTTATAAATAATTTTCTTTCGCAAGTCTTTCATCGATGATTTCGAAAGGATATAGAGTTCGTGGATATTTCCTTCCATGTAGAGATTTAATCCTTTAGCCGTGTTCTTTCGAATGGATGCAGGTCTTTTACTGATTTTTAAAATTTGCCGGTATAGGGGCATGGGATCAATAGAATGAAGTATCCGATATTGTTCTTCAAACGACTCAAGGCCTAAAGTTTCTTTTCCGTTTTGTTTTGCGTATTCCCACAAGTGCTCGTCCAGGGAAATGTGGTGTTCAGATTCCAAAACACTGTTTGCCATCACACTCATGATCATCAGTGGATGAAGGTGACCATAATTAGAAATATCAAATTTAAATGACTTAAGAAACTGCTTACGTATTTTCCGGAAAATTTTTTCGCTCCATGCTTTATGGGCATTATAAAAATCTGCACCAGGCTCAAAAGGCCGGGGATTCATATCCATTTCACCAATAAAACTATCAGCGGAATGAATTAGAGGATATAAATTTTTACTGAGCTGATGTGCCCTGTCATCCCTGATATGCATAGTGCCAAATATCCAGGAAGGTTGGCCTTGCGGAGGTGTTATACTCCAGAGAAGAGATGTTGAACTCAAGAACGCATCAATTGAAAGCAGATCACAGACACAGGATCAATATGCAAGCGGAAGAACTTTTCGGTTCTTAACAGTAGACAATGTCATCAGTGTTTTCAATCGTTCCACTTCCGGGATCTGTGACAGTACATTGAACAATAAATTCTGATAAGCCTGCAGATCCTTGCAAATAACTTTTAACAGAAAATCACCATCACCGGTGATGATATTGCATTCTGCTACTTCATCGATCTCATTTACTTTCTGCAGAAAATTTTCTGAAGCATGCTCCTTATGCCAACCGATGTTTACAAGGATAAACGTTTTCACTGTCAAACCGAGAGAAAGAGGGTCTACTTCCGCGTGATAGCTTTTGATGATACCATTCTTCTCCAGCTTTTTCACGCGCTCCAGTGTCGGGGCAGGTGATAAGCCTATCTTTTTAGAGAGGCTGAGATTCGTGATATTGCTGTTCTCCTGCAATAATCTCAAAATCTGGTAATCAATCTTGTCGAGATCCTCTATCATGAAATTTATAATTTAAATGTCTTCACTTTTCACGCCTTGCTTGGTTGCTGAGCCTGAGGACAATGATGAGTTAAGCAGACGTTGCACTGAGCTTGTCGGATGTGTCGATTCATCTCTCTCTTCACTCTCACTGCCTATGGGAAAATCCCCAGTCGAATGTAATCTCCTGATATCTTATTGAGCGCAACAATGAAGGCTGCAGTACGCAGATCTTCGATATCACTTTTCTGTTTGTACACTTCCCTGATCTGATCATATGCATTGACCATCGTGTCTTCCAAACCTGAACGAACAAGATCAATTTCATCTGCACCGTGCGTCAGAATATCTTTCTCTTTTATTCCAACAGAATGACCGGTCAGCCTTTCAAATGTAGAAACAAGATTTGTCAGAGAATTTTGCTGATATCTCTTTTCCATACGACCGAAACGCATGTGAGAAAGATTTTTCAGCCATTCGAAATAAGACACTGTCACGCCACCGGCATTGAGATACATATCCGGAAGAATGACAATACCTTTTTTCCTCAATATATCTGCTGCTTCAGAAGTCACAGGTCCATTTGCAGCTTCAGCGATGATCCTTGCTTTTATTTTATCTGCGTTAGCCGTAG
>JBDUDG010000312.1:0-4288 GCA_040003045.1 Saprospiraceae bacterium
TGTATTATGAAAGCGATACCTACCTTTTGGGAAAGGACATTGTGGTAGAAGGATTAAAACGCAAGGTATTTTATCAGAAGGATGATGGATCGATTTGGGTTGATCTGACTCAACAAGGACTTGATCATAAACTTTTGCTTCGTAAGGATGGAACTTCCGTTTATATGACACAGGATCTTGGAACTGCTCAAAAGAGGTATGATGAATTTGGTGCGAAGCGGATGGTATATATCGTGGGAGATGAGCAGAATTATCATTTCCAGGCACTGTTTGCGATGATAGATGCGTATGGCGCCTCTTATGCTAAAGGTTTGCATCACTTGTCTTATGGCATGGTGGATCTTCCCGAAGGTAAAATGAAATCAAGAGAAGGAAATGTAGTGGATGCGGATGATTTGATTGATGTGGTTATTAAAGAAGCCGGCGAAGCTGCTTCCGAACGGGAGTTAAATGATGCAGAGATCATCCGAAAAATTGGAATGGCTGCATTGAAATTTTTTATCGTAAAAGTGGATCCACGTAAACGGATGGTGTTCGATCCTAAAGCTTCGGTTGATCTCCAGGGACAAACAGGTCCCTACATTCAGAATGCATATGTACGGATACAATCCATCCTGAGGAAAGCAGGCGATGCAAACGAAAGACATGATGGATATGAACCAAATGCGGATGAAAAACTTTTATTAAATATACTGAGTCAATGTCGACAGGTGATTGATGCAGCAATAAAAGAATACAATCCGGCGCTCATTGCAAATTATGCATATGCTCTTGCAAAAGAATACCATCGTTATTATCACGATGTGAAAGTCCTGCATGCAAAATCTGATGCAGCCATGTCTTTTCGATTGAAACTGATCAGGATCATTGCGGATAATATCCGGAATACAATGGATTTGCTTGGGATTGAGATGCCTGAGAGAATGTAAGATGCTTTTATGTCTTATTTTATGAAAAATATCTAATTATACTAAAGTTAATATATGGAAGCCGAGCGGTCACTGAATTTTATAGAAGAAATCATCGAATCTGATATTGCTCATGGTAAACATGCAGGAAGAGTCCACACACGGTTTCCTCCTGAACCAAACGGGTACCTGCATATAGGTCACGCAAAAGCTATCTGTCTCAATTTTGAAATTTCAAAAAAATATGGCGGTAAGACGAATCTGCGTTTTGATGATACCAATCCCGCCACTGAAGAAACTGAATATGTCAATGCCATAAAACGTGATATTCATTGGCTCGGGTATGATTGGGAAGACAGAGAATATTATGCTTCCGATTACTTTGATCAATTGTATGAGTATGCTCTTGACCTCATTCGAAAGGATCTTGCATTTGTAGATGACAGCACTGCCGAGGAGATCGCTGCTCAAAAACTGACGCCAAATGAAACCGGAAAGGAAAGTCCTTATCGGAGCAGATCCATTGAAGAAAATATGGATTTGTTTGTTCGCATGCATGATGGAGAATTTCCGGATGGTGCCAGGGTACTCCGTGTGAAGGTGGACATGTCATCGCCTAATATGCATATGCGGGACCCGGTCATCTACCGCATCAAACGGCAGCATCATCATCGTACAGGTGATAAATGGTGCATATATCCAATGTACGATTTTGCACATGGACAAAGCGATAGTATCGAAGGCATCACGCATTCCCTCTGCTCACTTGAATTCATCCACCACCGTCCATTGTATGAGTGGTTCATAGAGAAGCTTGGTATTTTTCCCAGCAGACAAATTGAATTTGCCAGGATGAATGTCAATTTTATGATTACATCCAAAAGACGTCTGCTTCAATTGGTGAATGAAGGGATTGTGACAGGTTGGGATGATCCGCGTATGCCTACGATCAGTGGTGTGCGAAGAAGAGGTTATCCGGCTGCAGCGATAAGAACATTTTGTGAAAAAGTGGGCATTGCAAAACGCGACAACTGGATAGAAATCGAGTTGCTTGAATCCTGTGTGAGAGATGAACTGAACAGAACAGCTCTGAGAAGGATGGTTGTATTGGATCCCATCAGGCTAATCATCACAAATTATCCTGATGGCCAAACAGAACTTTTACCGACCGAAAATAATCCGGAAGATCTATCCGCTGGCAATCGCGATATTCCTTTTGGCAAAGTCATTTTGATCGAAAGAGAGGATTTTATGATCGATCCGCCTAAAAAATTTTTCAGGCTTGCTCCGGGTGCTACTGTTCGTTTAAAGAGTGCCTACATTATCACTTGCCATGATTTCAAAAAGGATGATGAAGGCCACATTACTGAAGTCCATTGCAATTATCATCCTGACTCGAAAAGTGGTTCAGATATATCGGGCATAAAAGCAAAAGGCACACTACATTGGGTTCATGAAGCTTCATCCATAAGTGGAGAAGTAAGAATGTTTGAAAGATTATTTACGACAGAAAACCCCATGGATGAAGGATCTGATTTCATGACCAGGGTGAATGCAAATTCGCAGCACATCATTAAAAATATCAGGCTCGAACCGGCTTTTGAAAAGGCAAAGGAAGGTGATGGTTTTCAATTTATCCGACATGGATATTTTACAGTAGACAGAGATTCTTCACCAGGCCACCTTGTTTTTAATCAGACAGTATCGCTGAAAGAAGGATGGACACCGAAGGAATAACGAATAACGTGCTTCGACTTGCCCAACTCATGCTTGTGCTATGGTTCGACACACGCATACTTTCACTCATCCTGCTCACCACGGCGCAGCTCAGCAACCATAACGAATAATGAACAATGAATATCGAACAACGAAAGAAAAAACTGAATAACAAATACAGATAATCTAACCTCTATTAAATTTCAAAGAGAAAGCTACACCCCTTTAGGAGCCGGGGGCAGAAGAGAAGAATTCGAATTTAAAAATTATTTTTAGGATGGATTCTCCATATCTTAGGCTATTCCAACTATGTAACTAAATATGAAAACGAATAAATGGATTGTAAATACAATGTGTTTAATTTTTATGACAGGATGCAAGCAACAGGGATCCTCTTCAAATCCAGGTTCATTAGAATTCGGAAGCATAGGTTCTGATACTTCAAATACGCATTCGAATCCAAAAGCTTCTTCAAATACAGTTCCTAAATACGTGAGATTTACGAAACATGAAATCATGGATCCTGAAGGTACGGGTATAGTGGCTTTCACCTGTTTATTGCCTGAAGGCTGGACGGTCAATGATAAACTCTATTGGGAATACCAGGATGCCACGCTGCCTATCCGTTACAAGGCAGATATGCAAAACGCAGATGGCACGATGCAGATCCATTCATATCCGGATGTAAGAGCTGTTCAAAGCAGTGGCCCGACAGGTACTTCAGGGTATCCGCCACCGACTGGAATTTTGCCAGGCCTTAAAGATTTTATCAGGCAACAGCGGAAAGGAATCCAGTACCAGGTCCTGGAAGAAAAAATGATACGTCAGATCGGTCCACAAACTTCCTACGTACAAGGATCTCCAATGGTATCCACGTCACAAAACGGATTTGTCAAAATAGGATATACTCAAAATGGGACACCGATGGAAGAAGAGTTTTTAGGCCAGTTGGATATTTCTCAAATGTCTTCGCAGGGGTATGCATCGCTTTCTTCCACCGTATGGGCAGCATCAGGATTATATAGTTGTAGCGCCCCGAAAGGAAAATTGGAGGACTGTCAAAGAATGGCCCTTACTATTAAATCCTCCAGCAGGCCCACCCTGGAGTTTTATAATAAATTTATCCAGGTGACTCAACTGCTCTCTGATGCAGTATATGCCCGGATATACCAGGCAGGACAGATCAGCAGGATCATCAGTCAAACGAATGATCAGATATCCAAAACTATTTCAGACAGCTACTGGCAATCTCAAAAGACCTATGAGGGAATCAATAATCAGTATAGTGATGCACTGAGAGGTGTCGACAGATACCAGGACGGACGATATGAAATCCAGCTTCCGTCCGGATATTCCAATGCGTGGGTTAATGATCAGGGAGAATATCTCCTGGGAGAAGCATCAAATTTCGATCCGAATACAACGCTGACAGGTAATTGGAAGCAATTGAATAAACAACAATGATTGTATAAAAGGGACGAAATTAGTAGTACCCATTTTCTGGCATGTATTGCTTTAGAATTGGACATAAAGCCCGAGTTTCACAGGGGCATTGGGATCATCTCCTGCGCGTGTATCAATCTTAAAAGAAAGATCTTCCCCCATGTCAAAATCTTTGAGATGAGCATCTACAAAAGCATCAACACCATTCAGCAGCCAGGCAA
>JBDUDG010000313.1:0-4283 GCA_040003045.1 Saprospiraceae bacterium
GCTTTTAATGCCATGATAATTTCGCCGGGAGAAACGGTATCAATTCCGCAACCGTGCTGGTAAATGTGTTGAAGTATGGCTATTGTACTCTGCGCCTTACTGGCATACCTGATCTCAAGTTGTGCTACATCAAATGCATTTCGAAGATTTTGAATTTGCTGATTTATTATTGAAGCATCATATACAAATAATGGCAAACCAAATTTTCCGGCTACAGATACAAATATTTTAGGATCAATGGAAGGCTTCATTAATTAGGAATGCTAATAATTATCGCGGAGATAAATAAACATATGTTCCATGGCCTGTTTCAATTTTGTATTACTTCCCCAAAAATCATTGTTGAGCCAGGAAAACAGCAATGTATGGCCGGATTTCGTCACCAGGAGACCGGTCAGACAATAGGTATTACGGAGTGAGCCGGATTTTGCAAAGATGTATGGTTGTCCATTGAAGCCCGTGAAATCCGTTTTTATAGTACCTGATTGTCCACCGGCAGGAAAAATAGATTTTACATAATCGAGGTTCTCCTGTTTAATAATTTGACGAAGTACCCAAATAAGAGACCTTGGCGTTACGAGGTTATATCTCGACAAACCCGATCCATCCACCCAATGGATGCTATCCGGAAGTTCCAGTAGTGGACCAGTAATCAATTTACCGATGATATCATTTTCATTCATATGATCCATCTCTTTCATTGAGCATGCGAGTAATAATTGTTCGGCAATAAAATTGTCGCTTTCCTGCATCATCACTTTCAAAAGCGTATCACGATCAGAGCCTGTTATTTCCAGCGCATTCCCGGAAAATGGAATATTCTTAGTGATCACATCCTTTCCAAGCACTTCTGACCAAATGAGTTTTTCGTCATTTTCGAAAAATGAAATGGGTATCGAAAGAGTTGTATCTATAACAGCAGGATCAAAGTGATAGAAATAATTGCTGCCCCATTCATTGCGTCCTTTGTATTCTATGGTATCTTTTTTTATGGTCAATACTTGCTTCAAATACTTCGGAGTAACAGTTATTGTATCATGCTTTCGTTCGATCCAAAGCTTATTGCCATACAAAGGAAAATCGGTCCTGTCGCTTTGAAAATTATATGTATAATCATCCCATGCCCAACCCGCGCCATAATGTTTCGCCGAAAATGGGGCGGAAGAAAAAATAATTTTCTTATCCGTAGATTTCAAAAAATCAATCAAAGGTGACGAAGCATGGATATCAGGAAATAATGTCCCAGGATCAGCACCACCCCAAACAATCATCGTATCACCTTTTACTTTGTAATAAGCCGCTGGAATCCGATCATCCAAATACCGAAGTGTCGTGTACATGGTCAACAATTTAGTACAGGAAGCGGGTGTAAAATAATTATCATCCCGATAATTAAATATCCAATTCCCATTGTCAAGATCATAAACTGCCAGACCGGTATGGACCTGAGACAGGATATCCAGGTTGTCCCAAACTTTATTCAGCGAGTTTTCTGATCGCTGTACCATTGGTTTAGATGTCATGCAGGAAGCAATCATCAACACAGTCAAAATCAAAAAAAATAAGGATCTCAATTTCTCCATTCGGGTGCTAAGTAAAACAATCCATGCCGAAGTTTATATCTATTATTCTTAATATGAAGTGAATGTATCAATTCTGTTTTTAATATGCGATCTTTAGCAACCTGAATATTTTTCATACCTATACAACCTTTACGCCGAATGGAATTTCAAAAAGAAGTCATTGAAAAGAGTTTTGCAATGCCGGTGCTCGTTGATTTCTGGGCACCCTGGTGTGGTCCATGTCGTGTCCTGTCTCCAATCTTGGAAATTATAGCTGAAGAACAAAAGGATAGCTGGAAACTGGTTAAAATAAACACAGAGGAAAATGAAAATCTGGCAGATCAGTATCAGGTGATGAGCATTCCGGCTGTGAAACTATTTTACAGAGGGGAGGTAGTTCATGAGTTTTTAGGAGCACTTTCCAGACAAATGATTTTAGACTGGCTAAAAAAAGTATTACCCGGAGATGGACTTATAGCCCTTGATCAGTTTCTTGATAAAAATGAACAGCCGTCTACAACAGACCTGGAAAACTTACTGGCCATGCATCCGGATAGCAAGGAGATTGCTTTCGTGCTTAGTCAGATATATCTCTGGGATGATCCCGACAGGGCAATTGATTTAGTGAAGAATATTAAATATGGAAGCCAGTTTTTTGATAAATCCAACCATATCCGGGATATTGGACAATTCCTTCTTTCCGATTCCGACGATGAACGTATTTTAAAAATAATGCAACTTCTTCGTTCATCGGACCCGGAATCAGCTCTTAAAGAGATGATACTCGTCTTACAAAAAGATAATAAGGCAGGCGGAGGTATTATTTCTAAAGCGGCCATTGGAATATTTAATCTTCTTGGATCGCACCATCCACTAACTCAGATGTACAGAAAGCAACTAGATATGGCGCTTTGGGTATAAATTTTACAGCTTTCCCTCATTCGGATGATCCAAATGCTTCGGATCATATTTCACAATGAGATGTATCCAGATTGAACGTGTGATCCTGAGGTTCCATACATAGATTATGGCCAGAATTAAAAGTAATATTCCAAATGAAAGCTCCACCTGGATACCGAGAACAAAAATATTGAAACAAACCACAATGAAGCTTATCAATGCAATGAAAAGATAGGATATAAACATGGCTCCGTAATAGAAACCGGTTTCCGGTTCAAATTTTTGACCACAAACTTCGCATCGCTTAGGCATCAACAGTGGCTTCCTGATATTGAATGGAGCTACGAACATTTTCCCTCTTCTGCAGCGAGGACACGTTAGATTGAAAATACTGCTCAACATACTCATATTGGCAAATGTAACCAATACTTATGGAGCATAATTTTCAAACTCGATTCATTCCTGATTTTCAATCGAAAAAGAGAACAAATTATTTTCTGTATCCAATGGTTTGACGCTGGAATCCAAGAAGGTTTTTATCCTTTACAAAGTCTTTGACATCTTCGTACGTGATTAGGGTAGCCTGTGTTTTACTATCCGTATTGGATTTTGCAAGCCTTAAATTTTGATTTTTAATTACATCCTGTACGATCTGCCTTATGCTTCTTGCATTGCCGAAATATTTATCTCTGTAATCGTAGAGAAATTTAAAATAGCCATTCAGGTGCTCAAGTGCTTTTGGAGAGATCCGCATTTCCTGTTCTGTGATCATGCTCATCGCGATCTCATTCAATTCTTCAGGGCTGTAATCTTCGAAGCGAAGGATCTTGTCAAAACGTGAACTCAATCCCGGATTAGCTTTTAGGAAAGCTTCCATATTGTCAGGATAGCCTGCGGCAAAAACAAAAAATTGTCCACGTTTATCCTCCATCCTTTTCAGTATGGTTTGGATCACCTCATTTCCAAAATCATGCGCATTGCCTGGCGCATTGGATAGCGCATATGCCTCATCAATAAAAAGTACACCACCCATCGCCTCTTCGATTTTCTCAGCAGTCTTTATAGCTGTTTGACCAACGTAACCCGCCACCAAACCCTGCCTGTCTGTTTCCACCATATGACCACGCTCCAAAATTCCTAGTGCCTTGTATATCCTGGTTAAAATGCGCGCAACAGTTGTTTTACCTGTCCCCGGATTTCCTATGAAAACCGTATGCATATAGAATTTATTCAAAACACTGCGTCCGGACACCTGGTGATACCTTACGATATCCACCATTTCTTCAATTTGCTTTTTAACTCCCTGCAATCCGGTCAACATATTCAAATCTGCCAGGGCCAGTACAAGCAATTTCTCATCAATTGGAATTGTTGGATTTCCGGAGATATTCAGGAGCTTAATATGTTCGATATCTGCAGCAGTTATAATAGAAAGATCATCACGTGTTGGATCTATTGCGTAAGATGAATTCATCACGCGCAATCCAAGAGAAACTTTAGCTTTTTCAATCAGATCATTCACGAAGCGCGCATTCCCAAACGTTCTGTCTCTGTTACGATATGCTTCAATGATCATTTCATCCACCAGCTTTATTGCATCGTGAGACATGACTACTTCCTTATCCTTACAAGCATACATGGCGATTTCAGAAAGGTTTTGGGGTAGGTAATCAGCAAAATGATAATGTATCTTAAATCTTGACTTTAAGCCTGGATTTGAATCAAGAAAATATTTCATTTCCTTAGGATAGCCTGCAACAATTACTGCCATATCTCCCTGACCATTTGACATTTCTTTCACCAGGATCTCAATCACTTCAC
>JBDUDG010000314.1:0-4280 GCA_040003045.1 Saprospiraceae bacterium
CGGATCGCCAATCTGTTCGCAGATCGCGACCGACTCGCCGAGTCTGATCAGTTTTGCCAGATAGCCTTCAGCCGCGTGATATGGCACGCCCGCCATCGGAATGGGCGCACCCGCTGACGCGCCGCGTTGCGTGAGCGTGATATCGAGCAGGCGCGCCGCCTTGCGTGCGTCGTCGTAGAACAGCTCGTAGAAATCGCCCATGCGAAAGAACACCAGAGTGCCTGGATGGTCCGCCTTCGCGGCGAAATACTGGCGCATGAGGGGTGTGTGCTCTTGCCTATCTTTTTGTTGCTCACGTGACGGATTAGTCAACAGTTTTTCTCACCGAATATTTGCATACGCAGATACTACCGGAATAGCAGCGTATGTAGACGCGCAGATGTAGACGATGTATAGCTTGAGACAATCGAAGCAGCCAACTTGTCGAATTTATGGGCTACAGGCAATTTGCGACGCAAAGCCGATCATTGCGCTTTCGTCCGTGACCTCGGGCAAAAAGTCGTTCGTCGATGCGCCGTGTAGCCCATTTGCAGCCTGAAAGTCGAGAAAGGCACGCGACAAATCGCGCGAGGTGATGCTTCAATCTGACTTGTAATTTAACACCTGAAGTTCTGTGGGCAATTCGGATCGCTCGCGTGACCCGACGAGCCACGCCAGTGCCACGCGGTGGATGCGCACAAGGGTTTTTTCCGCAACGTGCCCGAAGCGGACACTCGTTAGTAAAATACGCGCAGGCATCACGCGCTTGTCACTTGCTGCCAAGGCCATCCGGCGGTACCGCTTCGTCGAGCTTGGGCAGTCGCAGCGCGGGCGTGTCGTCATCGGCAAACTCTTCGAGCCTCACGACGTTGCCAGTGGCGTCTCTGAGTACCGTGAAATGATCGAATACTTCGTCGAAATAAAGTTCGTCTGCCGATGCCGCGTGCAGCAAATGCGGCGCCCCTCCGCTGCGCTGGGTGTAAAGTTGGCCGTCGCGCACGATGACGATCCGGCGTCCGTTGGATGCTCGTTGATAAACACCAACCAACGAATGCATCTGTGCGGCGCTCAATGCCACAGGGTGGCGTACGGGATAGGGCCGGCCGAGCGCGATGGCGGCGAGTTTGGCAGCAACGACACTCAAGTCGGCGCGCGGAGTGTCCGTGTTGGTGAGCACCACGACCGCAACCGCCGATGCCGGCAAATACAACGTTGTCGACATAAAGCCGGGGATACGGCCATCGCCCTCGAATGCCTGCTCTGTGCGCACCTTCAGCACCGATAGACCATAGGCATAATCGGCCGGTTGCCCGGAGGGCCCAGGGACCGGCGTGATCAGGCGTCGATAGCTGTCGGCGCGCAGCAGCTTGCCCGTGTGCAGGGCGCGCATCCAATGAAATAAATCGTCGACAGTCGAAAGCAAACCGCCGGCGGCTCCTGCCTGGGTCATGCTGATGTAAGGCGCGTTGGCGACATGCCCGCGATCGTCGACGGTGTAGCCGGTTACGCGCCCGGCGATAACCGGCTGATCGGCGCCGAAGCGCGTGTGCGGCAACGCAAGCGGCGCAAGCGCTAGTTCACGCATTGCTTCATGCCACGACTTTCCGGATATCTTCTCGATAATCGCGCCGAGCACGAGGTAGCCTGAGTTGTCGTACTTCCAATCGGTACCCGGTGCGAAGTCGACTGGCAAATCCTTGAATACAGCAAGCAGTGATTTTGTGTCGAGATCCTCCCGGATCGCGGAGCGGAAATAGCCGTCGATTTCGGTGTAGTCCTTGATGCCGGAGGTGTGATTGAGCAATTCGTGGATGGTGATGTGAGCGCCATTCGGATAGTCCGGCAGGAATTTGGAAACGGAATCCGTCAGTGAGAGCCGGCCCTGTTCAGTCAGTTTCAGGATCGCCACCGCCGTAAACTGCTTGGTATTGGAGCCGATGCGGAAAACCTGGTCGGCGCTCAGTGGCACTCCCAGTTCGATTTGTGCCATGCCGCGTGTGCGGCGAAAGAGCACGTCGTCGCCGCGGCCCACGAGCACGGCGATGCCGGGACCGTCGGCGGTCGCGGTGGCGTCGAGTATTTTTTCCGCTTGCGCAGCGATTCCGGTGGCGGACGGACGTTGCGCTGCGATGATTCCACCGGAAGGCAGCGACAGGAAAAGGCCGACGCACGCACTCGCGACAAGCCACGATTTCACCCGATAAGTCATACAATGCTCCCACGCATCATGAGCGACTTCTTGCGTCGCAAAGTAACGAGTTATTTCGCCGCGCGCTGAACGCGGACAGAGCCGCGTTGCCCCGGGTTTGCTTCAGCTGTTGGGCACGACCCGGATCGGATCCAGTCTGTCGAGCGCGGGCGCAACGCGCACGGGCGAATCCAGACGCAGACTGAAAACTACCGGGACGATCGCAACGCTCGGCGCATCCCAGCCGTTCTTCCTCGCCGGATTGAACGTCCACGTGTTTACGCCAGCCAGGGCTGCCGCTGCCAATGGCGTTGCCGATGAAGGATCAACGTGGTCGACGTTCATGGACGAGACGGCGCCGTTCTTCTCGACATGCACCTTCACGTACACCACACCTTCGACGCCGGAGCGCGCTTGCTCGGACGGATAGTCGATGGCTCTGACGGTGCGAAGGCTCGCCTGGCGCGTCGGCTCCGCGGAGGCGTACGAACGGTCGCCATCCAAGGCATAGGAAAATGGCACCGATACATCGCCAAAAACCGGAACGCCGGCATGCACTGCAGGGCTGAACCGCCATTGCAAGACTGCCGTTGCGCTCGCACTGGCCAACTCGGTAGCGGTCGGCGGAGTCACGCTGGCAACGTCCGCGCCGATGGGTTTGCCGGATGCGTCGACATGCACATTCAGCACGACCTTGCCTTCGATGTGGCCGCGCACGGCGGCGTCGGGATATTTCGGAGGATGCGTGCGGCGGTAGGACGCAATCTCCTGTGGGCTGCGATCAGGCTCTGGCTGCATCGACTCTTGGCGATTCGCAGCCACTTGTGCCGACGCGATCGCGTCAGGGGCGCTCGACTGGCTGCCATCGCGCACTCGCAAAGCGACCATCCGAGCCTGAGGTGCATTGCGATCCGCAGCGATTGGTGGTGAGGGACTCGTAGCGGGCTTGCCATCGGCACGCCTACTTGGCTTACGCTGCTGCAAGCCGAAGGACGATGACTGCCGCGCCTCACCCGTCTTCGTAGCATTTGAACGTTTCTCGGTATTCGGAGTCACCCACTGATCCGTGGTGACGATCCTGTCTTGGGGGTTGTGCACGCTGTGCGGAGCATGATTGTCCGACGCGGCTGTTGCGATGGTCGTCGGCGCATCGACGTAATGCACCTCCGTGCGCGTCGGCTGAGCGGCCCATGCTGCATAGCTGCCCGACACGATCGCTATCGCGGCGATGCCGACACCGAGCCAACGCCGCGACATGCTGATCGATGGCGTCTTGAGCATGGCAATTCTCTCCAACAACGGGTTACGGGCGTGCCAATGGCAAGCGAGAAACGCATGGGACTCGCCGAGTTGAGTTTTCAGCATCGCTTCGGCGTAGGAGCGGCGTGCGTGCGGAAAGCGCGCCACCACGGCTGCATCGCACGCGACTTCCTGGTCGATCACGAAATACATTGCGGCAACATGCACCAGCGGATTGAACCAGAACACGCTGCGCAAGAACGCGGCGAGTGTGTTTATATGCGTGTCCCCGTGTGCGCGGTGGTGATGCTCATGCGCAAGGATCAGGTCGCGCTCCAGGCGGCTGTAGCGCTGCTCGAAATCGGCCGGCAGCACAATGCGAGGACGCCACAAGCCTACCAGCGCTGGACTGCCCACCACGGTCTCGGCCCGCAGCAAATCTTCATCGATCTCGCGCAATGTTCCGAGGCTGCGCATGAAGCGACGCCGCTGCAAGAGAAAGAGGGCAACAGAGACCGCGACTCCGACTGCCCACACCTCAATCAGCCAGGACGTGCTGTCGAAACTGCCGCTGCTCGATGTCATCGCCGGCAGCGGACTGCTCGGTATCGACGGGCCAGATATCGACTGGGAAGATCCAGACAAGGCCGGCGCCAGTTGCCGCACGACGATCCTGGGAGGGGCGGGCAACAGCGTCGC
The DNA here is from genome assembly GCA_040003045.1 of Saprospiraceae bacterium. Taxonomy (GTDB): domain Bacteria; phylum Bacteroidota; class Bacteroidia; order Chitinophagales; family Saprospiraceae; genus Opimibacter. The sequence goes on from JBDUDG010000314.1 coordinate 4,106, forward strand.
CAAGGAAGCCCACAGCACGAGCCCCCACATCGCATAGGCCACGTGCGCACCCCAGCGGCGACGCATCGGTTTGCGTAGCATCAGCACCAGTGCGATCGCTGCGCTGCAGGCCAGCGAGGCAACGGTGAGCATTGATACCAGTTCATTCATTGTCGAGGTCCTGGAGGAGCCGTTT
>JBDUDG010000043.1:0-14475 GCA_040003045.1 Saprospiraceae bacterium
TAACGGGCATTTGAGAGATATCGTATTCCTTCATCAATTGTAAAGCCTGCCTGACCTTGTCATCTGCATTTACAGTGATCAGCTCGTGATTGAAATTTGCTTTAAGGATATCCCTCACCATAAGCTCCTTGTCCAGAAACCCTCTTTCGCGCATCCAGTCATCATTGTAGATCTTGCCCACATACCTGCTGCCATGATCATGAAATATGACGACGACGACATCATCTTCTTTGAAGTGATCTTTAAGCTGTAATAATCCAGCCAAAGCACTTCCCGCCGAATATCCCATCAGCAATCCTTCTTCTCGCGCAAGTCTTCTTGCAGCAAGAGCACCATCCGCGTCAGATACTTTTTCAAAATGATCTATGAGGGAGAAATCAACATTTTTCGGAAGAATATCTTCGCCTATGCCTTCTGTGATATAAGGGTAGATTTCCTTTTCATCGAAGATCCCTGTTTCCTTGTATTTTTTGAAAACGCTGCCGTAAGTATCAATGCCCCAAACTTTGATATTCGGATTTCTTTCCTTGAGATATTTTGCCACTCCTGATACTGTTCCTCCGGTTCCTACACCTACTACAAGATGAGTGACCTTACCATCAGTTTGTTTCCATATTTCCGGACCTGTAGTGAGATAATGGGCTTTGGTATTCGAAAGATTGTCATACTGATTGCACCAGTAAGAATTTGGAATTTGCTTGCTTAATCGTTCCGCTACCGAATAGTATGAACGCGGATCAGTGGGTTCAACATTTGTGGGACAAACGATGACTTCTGCGCCAAGTGCTTTGAGCATGTCAATTTTCTCTTTGCTCTGCTTATCACTGGTGGTAAAAATACATTTGTAACCACGTACGGCGGCAACAAGTGCTATCCCCATTCCTGTATTTCCTGAGGTGCATTCGATGATGGTACCTCCAGTTTTGATCTTGCCTGCAGCTTCCGCATCGTTGATCATTTGAACAGCCATCCGGTCTTTGATGGAATGTCCGGGATTGAAGGTTTCTACTTTGGCGAGCACTATTGCTTTGACTCCGTGTACGACCTTATTCAGTCGGATGAGGGGTGTATTTCCTATCGTTTCAAGGACGTTTGATGCGAATTCCATTACCGGCAAAGATGCGAAAAATAGAACTTATTCGACGTAACGCCAGCGGGCATAGAACTGCTGGTCAAGTACTCCAAGCGCACGTGCAGTAGATGGGGAGACTACAATGCCGACATTTGATTCATACAATCCGGGAGGAATATGTCCTGCCACTTTTGCTGTGATGGTTCTTTTCAGCATTGGGTTTGTGATCTCCATGAATGATCCCACTTTTGCTGTAGGGTGGAGTACATAAAAATGTGCATTTACATTGCCCGGCTTCCAGACAGCAAGACCTTTTTGTTCCTGTATTTGGGTGCCGGAAACATGTGCTTCCAGGATAAAGTCTTTTGGTTTTAACAGGATTGAATCCCGTCCTGCAGAAGCTAAAACTGATGCGTAGGGTGCCTTTATTGATGATGGAACATACCAGCCTATTTGCAAAACCTGGCCTATTGCCAGTCCTTGTTCAATGGATGGATTCAGATTCGAGACAGCTTCAGGACTGACTCCCAGGAAGGATTTTGATATGTGATATAGCGTTTCCCTTGGTTGCACACGGTAGAAAAGGGCCATTTCACTGTTTGTGATCACAGGAGGGGAAAAAGAGACGGAGCCCGGGTAAATAGGAATATTTACCGGATAACCAAGAGGAATGGCGCTCGGCATCAAATCCGGATTGACAGCAAGGATGGAATCCACAGAAACATTATATTTCCTGGATAGACCATAAAGTGTCATTCCATGATCAAGGGATTCTATCAAAACAAGACCGGTATTATCCAGGTAATGGACAAACTTTTTATTGGTCATCGCAGCACCCTCTGACTGACCAGTAAGATGAAGGGTAAAGCCCATGAACATATATAAAAGAAGATATCTCATCCGGATCAATTGAATTACAAATATATTACATATTAAATAAAATTATAATATTTAATTAAAAAAATCGACTTTTGCAGGATCACAATACAGCCTACATGAACGCTTATTGCACCATGGCCATTATACCGGCCAGGTATGGGTCACATCGATTGCCCGGAAAACCACTGTTGCAAATACATGGTAAAAGCCTGATACAGAGAGTATGTGAACAGGTAAAGCAAGCCAGATCAATCGATCATTTCTGCGTTGCCACAGATGATATCCGGATATTCAACCATGTTAAAAAACTTGGGTGTGATGTGGTCATGACACGCTATGACCATCCCTCGGGTACATTTCGCTGCGCAGAGGTATTGAGTCAGTTTCCAATGATTACACATGTAGTAAATATTCAGGGAGACGAGCCATTGATAGATCCCGCCATGATCGACACGTTATCGAATTATATCTGCGAGCAAACCGGAATGAGCATCGCGACCCTCATGCATCGTATTGATGATGCCGCTGACCTTGAGAATAGTAATATCGTTAAGGTGGTAATCAATCGGAATAATGACGCGATGTATTTCAGTCGCCAGGCAATTCCATTTGTCAGAGATCTTTCGCCGGATAAATGGTTGAGCCAGGGAGTATATTACAAACACATAGGTTTGTATGCTTATACGGCACCTGCATTGCTTGCTATTGAAAAGCTCTCTCCGCATCCATATGAAGCCATGGAAAAACTTGAGCAATTAAGCTGGCTTGCGAATGGATTTCCTATTCATTGTCTTGAGACCAGCCACGAATCAAAAGGGATTGATACGGAGGAGGATCTAAAAATAGTCAGCGAGATGATCAGGCGGAAAGAAAATGCCTGACGACTATTGACCAAGAAAAGAACCGTCAAAGGCAAACGGTAACAGGTCCCTTATATCTTTAATTTCATACACTTCGCCCTCGTCGGCTGTGGCAAGGAGTAGACGTATTGGTTGAGTCTGAAAAGAGCGATATTCATTTAGTACCTGTCGGCAAGAGCCACAAGGACTGGCTGGTGTCTTTTGAATTTCATTATCTACTACTATTGCTATTGTATCAATGGGTTTTCTCCCATGTTCGTGCACCATCCTGTACAAAGCAACCCTTTCAGCACACTGCCCTATGGGGAATGCCCCATTTTCCTGATTTGAACCAAAAGTAACTCCGCCGTCTTCCGTAAGTATTGCAGCACCTACTTTAAATAGAGAATAAGGTGCATAAGCCATCGAACTTGCCAATGAAGCTTGTGCAATAAGTTGTTGATCATTCATCGAAAGTGATTCCTTAGAATGATGGACCTTGTATGAAAAATTAATTTCCTTTTGCAACATCAATGATCAAGATAGAAACAAAGTTCTTTCTTTAGCAGGATTTGACCATCTTTCGAGATATTATGCAATGGGTCGCAGCTTACAGGACTTTTATCAACGACAATGTGCGGCAGGTACAGTTCTTTATGCTGTGCCGCCAATCCGGCATTGTGTTATCGTCCATTATTTTGGCTCATTATCTGGCAGTGGAGGCAGTGGGAACCATTGAAATGCTCATGCTTTGCGGTTACCTCATGACATTTTTCTGGTCAGACGCTCTTGTAAAAGGTTATCTCGCAAATCAACAATTTCTCAGGGAAAAATATTTTGTGACCTCTTTCATGTGGCTTTATTTTTTAGGAGCCCTGATGGCCATGGTTATTTTGCTGGCAGGCCGCACTTTCTTAATTCCTCTTTTTACTTCAAGGCAACAGCTTGAAGGCCTTGGATTATTTGCGCTTTACCAGGTAATGATAATACCGGTCTGGATAGCACCACTTATCGGTTTGCTGAAAGGGCATGACCATATACTGGCGTCAATTTATGTATTGATAGGACCTGCATTCTCCATCTACATCGGATTGCAGACAGGTGCTGATATCCACAGTGCACTGATGGGTTTATTTTGTTATGCACTCGTTGGATTTTTATGGATGATGTCCAAAACACAATTCATCCGTAATCTTCGGCTTCTTTTGATCCTGAAGATGATATGGCCTGCTACATGGCCGCTTGTTTTATATGCAGTTTCAAATGGGATTGCAAGAAGCTTTGATGCATGGCTGGTGGCTCGGAATTTTGATAATGGCACATTTGCAATATTTAGATATGGTGCAAGGGAATTTCCATTGGTCATTGCCCTGGCTGCAGGCATAAGCACTGTCATGATTCCAAAACTTCGTGAAATGCAATCTTTGGAAGAACTAAAATATCGTTCTACAAGATTGATGAATATTTGTTTTCCATTTGTGGGAGCTTTTATCCTGATTAGTGTCCCGTTATTTGAGTTTGTTTTTGGCGCCCAATACAGGGACAGCGCGATTATTTTTAATATTTATTTGTTGATGACACTGACACAATTGATTTTTCCGCAATCTATTATGACAGCAAGAGGTGATACGAAATGGCTTTGGTATATTTCTATTGCGGAATTATTGGTGAATGTTGTATTAAGCATCTTTTTAATGAACGAATTCGGCATCATTGGAATAGTCTGGGGGACTTTTATCGCGTATGTTTTTGAAAAAATAGTTTTAATGCAGTTTATTGCCTCGAGATATAAGATAAAACCGGCGGCCATCTGGAATATTCCTGTATGGTCAGGTTATGCACTTGGATTAGGCATCATGTTTATTATTTCGAAATGGGTATTTGGAATTTAAAAAAAGTAGCCTTAGCTATTGAAGAGCTTCACATCTCAGACAAAAGGGAGAGTGAAAATATAGCCGGCTGGATTTGGGAAGAGACCATGGGATTTTCATGTAATACTGAATTAAATCTTTCTGATCATGATGAAAGAACCATTGTTAACCTGATACAACGAGTGGCATTTGGTGAGCCTGTTCAGTACCTTGCAGGCCATGCATGGTTTTATGGTTTAAAATTAAAAGTAACACCTGATGTTCTTATTCCCAGACCCGAAACAGAAGAGCTGGTCTCATGGATTATTGAAGATATTCTGAAAGACCACAAAACTTCAATCAGAATTTTGGATATCGGTACAGGAAGTGGATGTATATCAGTCGCATTAAAAAAAGAGCTAAAAGGGAAAGCCACTATATTTGCAATTGATATTTCACAGGCGGCACTTGAGGTTGCTATTCACAATGCATCAACCATCGATCAGGACATCACTTTTATCCGAAAGGATTTTCTGAATGAGGATCTCTGCGATCTCGGGACATTTGATTTGATCGTGAGTAACCCACCATATATTTCCAAAGATTTTCTTGCTAATGATATTATAAGTCAGATTCGTTTTGAACCTTCGATAGCACTATATGCTGAAGGGGATGATCCGGACATCTTCTACAGGAAGATTGCTGACACTGGTAAAGGACTGCTCAATGAAAATGGTATTTGCTACCTCGAATTAAATGAGTACCGGTCTGAGGTCATAGCTTCCTATTTTGATATGTCTTCCTGGCATGAAATGGAAATTCGGAAAGACCTTCAGGGATCTAAAAGAATGCTCAGGGCATCAGGAAAGAAAGTAAATACTTGATATGGTAAAAGGAATTAGTTACAGGAGGGTTGGTCGAACGTTTCTCGTCGATATATATTTTATAAAATGACACTTAACCGTCAATTATTCCCTTTGGGCAAAAATCAGGCTTGAGGGATTCTAATGGGTATTTTTATATGTAAGAAATTGATTTACAAACTTTTAACTATTATTTTAAATTTTAATTTTACTTCGAAAAAACATAGAAATAGCTGTTATTTAATATATTATCAGTATAAAATTTGTATATTTGAACAAACTATCGAGAAATCTCCGGGCATAACATCTTTTTATTGGGCAAGTAATTATACACAATCACAATGCGACAAAGAATCCTTTTGCTATGCATATGTATAGTATCATATCTATATAGCATAGCTCAACCTGCGAACAATCCCTGTTCAACACCTCAAAATATTTCCACCCTTGACGGGACATGTTTTACCTATGATAATACAGGGGCCACAACTGACGTAGGACCATCTTCCTGTACAGCAGGTGGAAATAACAACGTCTGGTTTACATTTCAGGCAATAGGTGTCAGTGCTGAAATCCATGTAACCAATACCATAGGCACACCTGAAATCACCCTGGTGGATTTTCCTAACACGCCTTGTAATTCTGCCGATTTTACAGAAATCAGTTGCGCTAATGGTGTGACCCTCACGGTGGACAATTTGCTGACCATAGGACATACTTATTGGATCATGGTAGCTTTTACTAATAATGGTTTCGGATCCTTTGATATCTGTGTAAACAATCCTGTTCCGGCTACCAACGATAATTGTTCCAATGCAACACCATTATCCAATATTGACGGAGTATGTACAACCTTCAATAATAATTTTCCATCTACTGACCTTTTGATTCCCGGATGTTTTTCAGGGTCTACATATAATGTTTGGTTTTCATTTGTGGCCCAGGGAGTGAGTCTCGATACGCATATTAGTCCGGGAGGTCCGGGTGTGGCGCAAGTCGCAGTTGTGCATTTCACAACGCCATGTACATTTGCCGGATCAGTGGTGCTTGGTTGTGCTACAGGTACTAACCACATTGTCCTTGATAATCAGCTCATAATTGGGCAAACCTATTATGTGATCGTTGGTTTTCAAAACAGTAGTTTCACTGCGGGTGTTGGCCCTTTCGATCTTTGTGTGGACAATCCGGTTCCTGCAGTCAATGATCCTTGCAGTGGAGCCATTACTATCCCACCCGGTATATTAAATGATCCAACTACCTGTTATACTACGATCAGTGGTGTTCCGCTTAACAATGACTTTCCATCCACAGATATTGGTGTATTTGGTTGTTGGGATTCAGGGGCCAGTTCTAATATTTGGTACTCATTCGTAGCTCAAGGCCCTGATGTGAGTATTTTAGTGGATCCCGTATTTAATAACTCAGATCCTGAAATAGCTCTTGTTCACTTCACGGGATCTCCATGTCAGTTAGCAGGTGCTCAGACACTTTCTTGCGCAAATGGAACAGTGCTTGATTATAATGATCAGCTTATCATAGGTCAAACCTATTTTGTGGCAGTAGGCTTCGAGAATAATTCAACAGGAAGTTTCTGTATGAATGTTTTTGATCCGGTTCCACCACCAAATGATCTTCCATGTAATGCTCAGGTAATTCCAACAAATGGTAACTGTGTGGATGGGACGACTGTATATGCTAATCCTGAAGGATTCCCTTACCCTGGTTCATGTCTGAATTCTGTTGAGAATACTGTTTGGTATAACATTTCATTGTCTGACCCGAATAATGTGGGTTTCACTATAGATCTGTCATTAGACAATGGAGGACCAAATACTACTGTAACAATTGCCATCTACCAGGTCACCAATTGTAATACAATTGCTAATAATCTTGTATTCTTTAATTGCGGAGCTCCACCGCAGGCACCAATTGAATTTGGTCCCGTTGATGAAACCGCAACCTATTATGTAATGATTGGAACATCAGAACCTAATGAAACTGATTTTTCAATTTGTGTTGATGAAATTCCACCATGCTTTACAAATGACCTTTGTTCCACGGCCACTGTCATACCTAACGTAACATCGGATATGGCATTCGTTTGTGTTCCAGGGTGCAATCTTTTTGCTGACCCTGAGACCTTCAATAACAATTGTGGTATTGGAAATTTTTCAACCGTATGGTTCCAGGTACCAACAGATGGAAATGCCACTTTGATGAATATCAATGTTCAAAGTCCTGATTTTGATGCACCCACTATCACCTTATTCCACTTGATCACTGATTGCTCTAATCTTCAAAATGTAGGTCTTACTCAAAGCAATTTAACTTGTATCACAGGTTCCAACGGAGAGGCAGAAGCATTGGGGTCTAATGTGGGATCAAATGAAATCTATTATATAGCAGTCAGTTCATTGAACTCTGTAGGAGGTAATTTTACACTTTGTGTCAATACGATCAGCCAGGCATCATCCTGCGTGTCTAGTTCTGAGATCCAAATCACGGGAAGATCATCCGGAGGTCCGCTTGTCGGTCCCTTTTTTCCTGGTGAAACGGTATCTGTTTGTATGAATGTCAATTCATATACCGCTGCAGGAAACGGATGCCAGTGGTTCCAGGGGATGATACCTCTTTTTGGAAATGGCTGGGATCCTTCTTCATTCGATGCTAATGGTCAGCCGAATAATGCAACTGTAAATGGAAATGCTATTGGTGCTGCTGGTAATGGTCTTTATGGAGCATCTACCTGGGATTGGTTTACAGGCATTGGCTATCATCATAACAATGTATTCTTCCAGATTGGTGACCTTGATGGAAATGGAACTATAGAAATGTGTAACATTCTGTATGATGTGGACTGTCCAAATCTTGGTGGTATCACCGGAGGATGTTGCGGACCATGTTGGGCAAATGCCGGCGATCCTTTGCCACCGGGATGGTTTGCTTATGGAATTAATGGAACATGTCCGATTCTTGGCCCACCACCTACTGTGGATTGGGGAGATGGAAATTCATGCGGCGGTGGTATGGGGCCATGGCATTTTTGCTTTGACCTTAATGTGCGTGATTACCCCAGTTGTCTCACCGATCCCTCTACGATGAATCTGAGTCTTGGATTTTTTACTACGGCAGACGGTGAAACAGGAGCATGGACCGGAGGGCCTAGTGTATGCGCACTTGACCAACCATTATCACTCACTCTACCTATGTGTTGTAGTGTCCTCACAGAAGAAAATCAGATGCTGGATCCGATATGTAGCGGACAAAACTTTGCATATGTTGTCGACGTACCGGGAGTTGACTTCTGGACATGGACCTATAGTGCATCAGGTGGCGTGACTGGTGGTGTGGGTGGTCAGGGTGGTCCTGGTACACTTATCATCGCGACACTGACAAATAATGGAAGCACATCGGGCGACGGCGAATACACATTTCTCGGTTTCGCAGGAGGAGCATGTCCGGTTTACAGGATTGTTCTTGATATCCCTGTATTCCCCAAAATCATAGCTACTTTCAGTCCTTTGCTCTTATGCGCTACCCCTACAGATCCATACATCATCGCTCCTGATGTTCAGGGAGGATCTGGTAATTATGATTATCTGTGGTCACCAGGTGGTGAAAGCACTCCTTTCATATCCGTTGATAATCCTGTCAATGGAACAACCTATACGGTCTCAGTAAGTGACGATGTTGGATGTTTTACTACTGCAACCATCACCATCCAGGTTTACAAGACCTTCCCTGTTGATATTCTTTCACCAGTGACTGAACAATGCATTCAATTAGGTCCGTTAAATCTGGATGTAAATGCATCCGGGCCTAATCCTCCATTCACCTATGAATGGACAGTGCCGGGTGGAGGAACATTCACTACTCCCAATATTACATCTGATTTGTCAGGGCAACACCTCGTTGTCGTTACAGACGCTGAAGGATGTATTGGAAAAGATTCTGTCACATTGACACTGGATGCAACTCCAGATGTATCTGTTGGAGCAGTTACTGGGGTGACAGCTATATGTGATGGCTCCACTACTGATCTCAGTGCAGTAGGTTCTGGTGGGGAGAACCCTTTTATCTATGACTGGGACACCCCAGAAGGTCTTGAGTCCGGAAAAACAATTACAGCGATGACACCGGGTACTTATACGGTGACTATTGAAGACAATAATGGATGTACGAATAGTGCAGACATCGATATCTTATTACAACCGTCTCCTGTACCTGATCTGGGACCTGATTTTCAGCTTTGTAATTTTGACGATATCGTAGAAATTACCACTACCGATCAATATTCTGATTATTCATGGTCAGCAGGTCCTCAATACAATGGTCAGAGCTCCCTTGATATTCAACAGGCAGGTATTTATTCTGTGACGGTGACAAATGAATTTGGATGTACAGGTGAAACTGCTATTAATATTTCAATTTTTCCGGTTACACCATTTCCAATGCCTGATACATTTAAGATATGTGCAGGCGCTACTATTACTATCAATGGAAATGATTATGGAGGACCATGGGATTATTTCATCTGGCCCCTATGCGGTGCATGTCAATGTTGTAGTACGTTCTCAGCAGGAGATTATTCTGTAACTGCATATGATGACAATGGATGTTCAGCAACCCATAATTTTACTGTTGCCAGTACTATCACTCTTTCTCCGAATCTTCAGGGACCAACTGTAATATGTAATGGAAGTACTATCACATTAACTGCTGATCCAGGATTTACTTCCTATAATTGGTCAGTACCAGGTTCTTCAAATTCTATATCTGTCAGTTCCCCAGGTACCTACATGGTCACTGTGACTGATAATGTAGGGTGTTCCGGTGCTGACACACTGATCGTAGTCTCTGGTGATTTTGTTGCAGCTATCACGGGACCAGTTAATATTTGTGCTGGAATTCAGGCAACATTAAATGCAGGTGCCGGATTCACTTCTTACCTGTGGAGCAATGCATCAACAAAGGATACCATTCACACGAATGCGGGTACTTATACTGTAACTGTTACGAATAGTTCAGGATGTACTTCTGTTGCCAGTACGACTGTAGTCCAGACACCATTTGTCCCGCAGATCACCGGGGTCAATATGATATGTCAAACTGCTGAAACCAGTACACTTGATGCAGGCGGTCCTTATCTGAATTATCAATGGTCAGCAAACGCAGGAAGTGCTACGTCACAAACAGTCACAGTTTCTGCTGCAGGTACATATACTGTAACCGTTACTGATATATCAACATGTGTTGCTAATGCATCATTTACAGTAAGTAACTTCCCGATACCACCGGTAGCCGTGACAGGAAATCCTGATTTCTGTGTTGGTGGAAATACCCAGCTTACCGCCACGAATGGCTATCAAAATTATGCATGGAGTTCATCTGAACTAACCCCAACGATTACAACGAATACTCCTGGAAATTATACAGTTACAATCACAGATGCAAATGGATGTACGAATGAGGCATCTGAAGTAGTCAATCAGCCTTTCCAGGAAACTGTGGCAATCACTGGATCATTTATATTCTGTCCAGGTGATATGGCAACTCTTGCGGTGCCACTTGGATACACATCCATAACGTGGTCTACCGGTCAGACAAATGTGAATCAAATCCAGACTCCTTTCGAAGGACAGGTTTCTGTTATCGTAATTGATCCGGGAGGATGTACCGCTTATGATACAGTAGTCACTCAATCAAATTCAACACTCTATCCGAAAATCACAGGAGATTCAATCATTTGTGATGCTGGTCCGGGTATACTGGATGCAGGACCAGGATTTGATAATTATCAGTGGAGTGGTGCATTAGGTACTGGTCAGACAGCTTCTGTTTCTTCTCCAGGTTTGTATTCTGTTACTGTCAGTAGTTTAGCGGGCTGTACAGGTGAAGATCAAATCCAGGTAGTTAGTCATGCGTCTCCCTTTGCGGTAGTTACTGGTGTCGCCTCCGCATGTGATGTGCAGGAAACAGGTGGCCCAACAACAATTGTAAATTTCAAATCAATGGTTACAGGTGGAGATCTGACCGGAACATGGGTGCTCGTTTCAGGACCATCTGCAGTCAATCTTGCTAACCTGATGGCGGTGAACTTCAATGGTTTGCCAGCAGGAACATATACATTCAGCTACACCACTAATACAGCTCTTGCTCCATGTACGAATAAGTCTTATAACATGGTAGTGACTGTGAATACATGTGCTTGCCCTCAGGTTCAACTTGGTATAGCACCTGATCTCTGTAATGATATGGGAACGATTGGTTTGAGTTCACTTCTAGGTTCAACACAAGGCGGCGGCACCTGGACAATATTGAGTGCACCTCTGGGATCAAATCCAGGTAAGATCATAGGAGCTAATTTTGATGCCAGCAACGCTGACCCTGGTAACTATACGCTCCAATATTCTGTGGCAGGATTACCGGCATATTGCTCAAGTACTGCTACGTTGATTATTAAAGTAATGGATACGCCTAATGCAGGTAATGCTGCGGCCCCAATTCAATTCTGCGCAGGTGAAAATCAAACCGTAACGCTGTCCACATTATTAATTGGATCAGATCCGGGAGGAAAATGGACTGAAACCTCGCAAAATGCAAGTACTGGCGGAGCATTCAATGACATAACCGGAAAATTCAATGTAGTGTCACAGGTTCCTGGTATGTATACATTCGCATACACAGTACTTGGACCCGGCCCTTGTCCTGATGATCAGGTGACTGTAGAAGTTGAAATTGAAAATAATCCAATTGCAGATGCTGGTGCGACTGCCACATTGAATTGCAATCAACCTAATACGACACTTGGTGGCAGCGGAACAAGCGTTGGTCCTGAATTTATTTATTCGTGGACCACTTCCGGTGGAGGCGTCCTAAATAATCCAACTCTTCCAAATCCTATAGCTTCTGGTGCCGGAACTTACGTGCTGACTGTTATGAATTCGATCACCGGATGTAGTGCAGTGGATCAGGTCGTCATTGATCAAATCGGAACATTCCCGACTGCCATTAATTTGGTAGTGAAATCTCCGAATTGTGCTGGTGATCCTCCAGGTAGTGCGCAGGTCATGGCGGTAACAGGGGGTGTTGCTCCTTATATGTATTCACTAAATAATGCGCCGGCAGTCAGTTCTCCGGTGTTCAACAACCTCGCTACAGGCCATTATGATATTCAAATAACTGATGCAACAGGATGTAAGCTAAGCGATACGTTCTCCATTGCACCACAAGTGAATGTTGATCTTTCTATTATCAATTTCGTACACGATTCTCTGATTTTTGCTTTGGGAGATACCATTAAATTTACCTATCAATTTAGCGGCAGTTCAAATACGCCGGATTCTTTGGTATGGAAGTCTGGTGATAGTGTGATGTGTATCAATTGTACAGTACTGAAATTTGCTGCAAATCTTTCAGGTAAAGTTACACTTGAAGCTTATGATGTTCGTGGTTGCAAGATTGTGAAATCAGTCAGCTACCAGGTCGTAAGGATCAGGGATGTTTATATTCCGGATGTATTCAGTCCGAACGGTGATGGTATCAATGATTACTTCGGTTTATTTACCAAAGCAGATGTGACTGAATATAGCATGCAGGTTTTCACAAGATGGGGAGATCTCGTATACAGTAAAAAGGGACTTCATCCAAATATGAAAGATGAAGGCTGGGACGGAAAATTCAGAGCAGAAACATTGAATCCTGGTGTTTATGTTTACTGGATCGAAATAGTCTATGGTGACAATTTGAAAGAAAGAGTCGCCGGCGATATTACAATAGTCAGATAAGCTGAAAAGAAATTATATCGGGATCTTCGGATTCCAAAAACGATTTTTACTTGCCCATTTCTCTTGTTTTTTGAGCCCTCCTGACAAATTGGAGGGCTCTTTTTTAAAATAAAATATTGGTGGGCGACAATCAATCTTGCTCACTCCAGACGTATACACAATATCTTTAGCTTTTGTCAAAGGAGAATATGCAGGCATTTAATAGCAGAAACATCGGATCACCATGCCATAAAGGATTTTTCCTCTGTGTCATGATCTTTATAATTTGTTCACTGTTAAGCTATAATGCAAATGGACAGTGCTCTACATCGACTCCTTTGGCCATACCGGATGATGGATCGATCACTATTCAGTTTATTGTATCCGGATTGATCGACAATGATTTGGCAAGTCCGACACAGGGTATATGTGGGGTAAACGTGGATTTCATGCACGAATACCTGGGAGATGTCACGATTACACTTATTTCTCCTTCTGGTATAAGTGTTACATTGATAGGTCCGGTGACTACTGCAATCAATCCCACGAATCTATCAAGGTTTAATATTCATTTTGTTCCTTGCATGACAGCGGCTGCACCTGATGCAGGTTTTGCAGATATATGGGACAATAATCAGCCTTGGCAGTTCTTCACTCCATACAGCGGATCTTATTATCCCTATAGCGGTTGCCTTGAAGATTTTAATACTGGCCCGGCGAATGGTGTCTGGCAGATCATAATTTCAGATAATGATGTGCTGCAAGTTGGTACCCTGTCAAGTGATCTATTGATTTTTTGTAATACCGCTGGTCTGCAATGCGCAGGATGCAATCCGAAAGGTGGCACACTGAGTCCCACAACAATTACTAAATGTGTTGGTGAGAATATTTCTTCTTCAGAGATCAATGTCAATTTCGGTGGAAATCCTCCACCTGCATCCTCTTATAGTTATGAGTTCGTCATGACAAATGGGAATACGATTGTCAGATATGGATCTTTTTTTTCAGATACGCCACCACCTGGTAATTATACAATCTGCGGCCTGAGTTATCTGACGATTGATTCTGCACAAGTCAACAGCTTATTTGCAGCAGGCGATTACAATCAGCTAAATCAGGCATTAATATCAGGTTCAGTTTGTGGTGAATTTTCTTCGCCATGCGTAGCTCTGCATGTTTTGACGATTCCTCCTCCTACTGATATCA
>JBDUDG010000315.1:0-4246 GCA_040003045.1 Saprospiraceae bacterium
GATTGAGAAATTTTACTTACTTTAGGCATCATGAATTATTCAGAATATATAACTATCGATCCGAACATTCGCTTCGGAAAGCCTTGTATTATTGGGACTCGGATAACAGTTTACGATGTCTTAGGCTGGTTAGCTTCAGGAATGTCAGTGGAAGAGATTCTGAATGACTATCCTGAACTGACAGACACTAATATAAGGGCTTGCCTTGCCTATGCTGCTGACAAGGAGCATAAATTACGAGTGGCATCATGAATCTACTTTTTGATCAGAATATTTCCTTTCGCATCATTAAAAGAATTGAAGATATTTTCCCGGGATCGATATCAGCAAGAGAGCTTGGTTATGATAATCCTCATGATTATGATATCTGGAAATTTGCAAAGTCAAACAATTTCAGTATTGTAACTTTTGATTCTGACTTTATTGATTTATCTAATTTGAGAGGATTTCCCCCAAAAATAATCTGGCTCAGAATAGGAAATACTTCTACAAAGAATATTGCAGAAAGGATTCGTAAAGAGCAGAGAAATATAATAGATTTTTTAAATAATAGTGAAAATGCTTTCCTGGAAATAAATTAAAAAACTGGCGATAACATCGGATGTTGGCAATGGCAGGTATCGAAGTATTTGAATAAATTAAATGAATAGGGTTACGGCTAATTCATTGATAACTAACTAGAACCGCCACTGCCCACATCCTTTGACGTTATGCATCATGCTTGCAAAACCGAACTGACACGAACGCAGTAGCTGAAAAACGAAAGCGTTAGCATAAAAAATAAATTAAAATAAGAACAAAATGAAAAAAATTACTTCAATTTTAATTTTGTATTCATTGATAATAATTGGTGCAACACAAAAGCTACAAGCGCAGTGTTCAACTGGTTACTCACAAATCATTGTCAACATTACTCCTGATACTTACCCCAATGAAACAAGCTGGGATATAAGAGATACAGCCAATATTGTTATTGCTAGTGGCACTATTACTAGTGATACGTTTTGCTATGCCACAGGCATTCTGCTTCATTTTACCATTTATGATTCGTATGGAGATGGAATCTGTTGCGGTGGATTTGGAGATGGTGCTTACTATGTTTATTTAGATGACAATTTAGTGGCAACGGGTGGTCATTTTGGTTTTAGCGAAACAACTACTTTTAATTACCCTTCCGGTGCATTGAGTTCAATTCTTGTTAACAATTTTCAGCAGTTATTGAATCATTGTAATGGTACCACTCCGCTTTCTCCTGCTCAAATAAATTCTGTAGCTACCAGTATTAATCAAAACCAATTATATATAGCTGAAAATCTTGAAGTAATTACGGCAGCCTTTAACCTCATCAATTGTTACGAAACAAGTCCTGGTCCTCTTTTTATGAATACCGCTACTACAGGCGGTTTCCCTAACGCCCCGGTAGGTGCTCTTGATGGCTTTGAATATGACCGAGCCATTTTTTTGGTTCAGCAGGAATTGTTTAATGTGCTTTACACAAAAAACAAGATAGCGCAATACCACAACTTCTTACAAGACAGAAAATATTTGACTTCCAACTATTTTCCGGGAGCTTGTCCCTTACCTGTTGACTCGTCTCACGTTTACACTGCAACCGTTAATGCTTCCATGCCTACTACTTGGGGTAAGCCCTCTGCTTGGGCTACCACTCCGGTAAGGAGACCAACTGGCTATTACTTATCTCCTGGTTCCATTGGAAAAGTAAAGGTGCCCAATGCTATGGTGAATGCAGGATATAAAATATTGGTAGGTGCGCTCCCGCTTATGGATAGGACAGTACATCCCACTGTTCAGCGATTATTCGGAATTGCTAATACTTACAACATCACAGATTCGGTAACACTTATAGCCAATCCTTTCGGAGGAGGAATTTATATCATTACTCCCTATCAGGCTTCCGCGGGTTTGCAACAGGTTGAATTAACCAACGTAGTTCCTGCACCTTACTTTTCAGCAACAAGTTTTAACCAAACTACCTTGAGTGATTGGCGAAATGTGCAGAGGCTTAATCCTGCTCCCTGGGCAGATTTTGAATCTGATAAGTTTATGATGCAAGTGCCAACAAGTTTTATATACAACTATAGCGACCCCATAACGCTTATGGCCGACTGGGATGCGCGCATGGATGTGGTTTCAAATTTCATGGGATATCCGCTTGTTCGCAATAATAAAGTTCTTTATGTAATGTTGGACGTTCAAATTTTGCATGGTGCTTATGGTATTGGAGACCCGCAAATCAATAATCCCTACAATCCGAATGACCCTCAAAATGGGAATAGTCAAATGTGGTTTTTAGTACCTGGACAAGCACACATGTGGGAATCAGAGTTTCACGAACTTGGTCACGCACAGTTAATGGTAAAATTTCCAGGCGAAGAAGAAGCCATGGTGAATATACTCTCCGCAGCTATCTATAATCAATTATATGGTATGACTATAGACAGCGCATTTGGTATGTCATTCAATAATCAGTATTGGCGAGGGCGCGACCAGTCGGCAATAAACTGGATGATTACGCATAATTTCCGAGTAGGGAATCCAATGGATATTTCCAATACAACCAAAGATGAAGTTAGATACCAGCACCGTGGTTATGGTAAATATATAGAAATAGCAGCACTATTTGGTTGGAGCGCATTGGAGAATTACAACCATCAGGTAAGCCTCGATTACATAAATGGAGTGCCCGCCGGACCATTGGGACAAGTTGATGATCGCATACTTAAGTTATCAATTGCAGCAAATGCTGATTTACGTCCATTAATTCATTTCTGGGGCGTACAACCGCAAGATTCTGCTGCACTTGCTCAGGCAATAGATAGCAATAATCTCCAGCCTTCTCCTCTCATTTGTAATCGCCTAACGCATTATCTGTCCATTATTCCAATGGATAGCACTCAGTTTCGCCTGCAGGCTCAGGTTTACTTTAATGGCCCTGTTCCTCCAGGTGGTGATCCTGATTATGAAGAGGGGTGGTATAACGTTTGGCTTCCACTTTATAATCATTTACATGCAGACTCCGCAGTAGTCGCACTGCAAAAAATTATCAACACCTACTTTCCCGGTGGTTGTGCTACCGTCAACGTTCCTGCTCTACCAGAAATTAGTAATGGAAATTCAGTTTCTGTCTTTCCAAATCCGAACACTGGAGAGTTTACCATTTCACAAAACAACACGAACAAAACCGAAATAGAAATCTATAACCTTGTTGGCGAACGCATTTATAAAACAGAATTCACAAACCTAACAACAACAATAGATTTAAGCCAACAGCCGAAAGGAATTTATTTCTTAAAGACTGAGGACCACAACCGAAACGTAATAATCAAAAAAGTAATAATACAATAGGGGCTAAAGCCCAGTGTGCTTTAAAGCCAGCTACCTGGAGGAAGACTTCGAGATACGAGTTCCCACACCAATGCAGGTTTAGAAAATTATAGTTGCATATTAAGACAACTACCCCTATCTTTATAATAATGCACCAGTTGAAAGTTAGGACAGTCTTCGTGTATAAGACTTACTTCAGTGACTTCTATTATAGACAGCGACTGAAAGTGAGGAATAAGATACTTTGGACTTTCCGGATAATAGAATACGTACAACATGTACCCGAGGTATATCTAAAGCACCTTAAAGGTACTGATGGACTTTATGAAATACGTATTCAGCAAGGAAGTGACATCTTCAGGATATTTTGCTTCTTTGATGAAGGTCAACTTGTTGTACTGGCCAATGGTTACCAGAAGAAGACCCAACGAACACCGAAATCTGAAATTGAAAAGGCATTGAAAATAAAAAAACAATATGAGCAAGAAAAGTAATCTAAAGTCCCTTGACCAATTTATCGATGAACAATATGGAAAGAAGGGCACTCCCAAGAGAGATAAATTTGAAAGAGGATATGAAACTTTTAAGATTGGCTTTCTCCTTCAGCAAGCCAGGTTAAAAAAGGGCTTAACCCAGGAACAACTGGCAGATCGTTGCGGAACCAATAAAGGCAACATATCAAAGATAGAGAATGATATACGAGAGGTGCGTATCTCTACACTCCAAAAGATTGTTGAAGAAGGTCTTGATGGCGAGCTTCAATTCAAAATTAAGTTGAGACAGACTGCGAAGTAGAAATCCTACATATAACATCTGATGTTCATAAGCAGGGATAACAGCATTGAAAATGAAAACGTAAATTTGGACAAAGGGGCACAGGAACAGCTTCATCATAGTCGGC
>JBDUDG010000316.1:0-4238 GCA_040003045.1 Saprospiraceae bacterium
GCCTTAACCGTTGATACCAACTTTTGGATTCTTCCTGCATAGGTGCTTGAGTGAGACTGCAAAAATACCACAGATAAACCAGATATCCCAGCAAGGGCAAATCCGCGTAATTTCTGGTTTGGGATCAGAAAAACACGCGGATCAGCTAAAATGGGCTTGAGAAATTATCCCGAAAATTAAATTTGAAGTTACTTATTCAAGTAAAGTGATATTTCCTTTTTTGTGGAAGGATCTTCCATTTGGACAAGTGATGTTCATATAGTAACCAAAGACATCCGGTGCAAGACGTTTTCCTTCAAAGGTTCCATCCCAGCCAACGGCCTGATTGTTCGTGTGGAACACTTCCTGTCCCCATCGATTGTAGATATGTAGTTCCAAAGTTGAAATAAAATTACTTCGTACGAACAGCACATCATTCACATCATCACCATTGGGAGTAAAGCCGGTTGGAAGAAATATGTCTTCATCATTGCAAGGTGGATTAGCTACACGAATCGTGATCGAAGCAACGCCTGTACAGCCATGCTCATTTGTAACCGTTACAGTGTATATGTTAGCTCCATCTTTGGTAGGTGTAACAACTGGATTCCAAACACCGGGGACAATATCCCCACCTGAAGAAGTCCAAATATATCCAAAGTTTGGATTCTGGTTGACGAATAATTGCACATCTTCACTCAGAACGATAGAGTCATTAGGAGCACTGGAAGAGACAGACACATTGACCGGATCAAAAAGATTTACAACCACATGAGAAACAAGCGTGTCCGTACAACCGAGGTCATTATTAGTCACAATGACTGTATATGTTGTGGTAACTGATGGATGCACCGTAATGCTTTGCTCATGTTCTCCACCCGGAAGCCATGAGTAGCTCAGATTTTGACCAGGCAAATTGTTTATGACAGAAACAGTCACTGCATCATTGAGACAAATGCTTTGATCTGCAGTAATTCCAAGATTAAAGAAGGTAGGTGTTACACAAACACTATCCCGGTTTTGACATCCCAAAGGATCGGTACCAACGACCTTAAAACACGCATGCATCCCTGGTGTTACAAGTACAAATGAATCCGTACCAATCAAACTACCACCAGCATTAAACCAATTGAAGGTGACACCTTCACTAGAAGTGGCATGCAAGGCAATGCTTTGGATATCACAATAAGATGTATCAGTTGATGGAAATGCATATACAAGGAAACCAACATCTGGTTTGAAAACTGTAACACTATCACTTCTTGAACAACCTAAACTATCCGTAGCAGTAACTGAATAGGTAGTTGTATTATCAGGAGTCACAACTAAATGGTCACCAAATCCGGCTGTTATTCCTTTTACCTTCCACACTAAATCCAAATGTCCAGTAGTTCCAGATGTAGTTGCAGTAAGCGTGACAGGAGTAAATTTACAATTTGTCGTATCTCCACCAGCTTCAACAGTAAAAGGATCGGGGACAATCACCCTGATACTATCCACAATTTCACAACCAGTGAGACCAGGCGAGGAAATTGTAACATAGAAGGTCTTATCATCAACGACACTAACTGAAGGATTTGAACCTGTCAAACCATCAGACCAATGATATATATATCCCGGGTTATTCACCGGATTTAATTCTATTGTAGGATTAAAACAATTGATAGTTTGATCATCAAGTGTCTCAGAGATTGCATTGATGGTGATCTGATGACTGACAGATACATCACATCCATCCCTTGATGAAAGTGTGATGGTGTATATTCCAGAATCAGGGAAAGTGAAAACGGGAGTTACTAATAATGATGTATCCTTTGTTTGTTGATTATTTCCTACACCAAAATCCCAATGATATAAATGTGCATTTTGAGAAGTATTTGTAAACTGCGCAGTTAAGTCTTTACAACTTGTAGTAAATCCAAATTCTAAGACAGGTAACTGCTGCACAGCGACCGCAGTTTGTCCGGTTACAACGCATAATCCATCCGTTGCAGTCACGGAATAAGATGTGTTTTCAATTGGGCTGACAACAGGATTTACAGGATCATTGACTGAGGGCAGCCAGGAATATGTCAGGTCTTCGTCTCCATTTAAAAGCAGGGTGGTTGATTCACCTCTGCAAATGCTATCTCCGGCTGTATTGAAAGCAAGGCTGATCTCACGTAAAGGAAATGAAGCTGTATGAGTAGCCGAACAACCGCTCGTAGATGTAACAACGAATGCAAGAAGAGCAGTCGTAGGACTGTTTATATCAAAATGGAATGTAGGATTCTGTTGGGAGCTTGGAATAATTTGTGGAGGGTCCGAAATAGTCAGAAGCCATTCATAGGATGCTGCAGGAAAATTTGGATTAAACCCATTTGACTGGTCATGAACATTTAGTGTTATTCCGGTTTCATCACAGGAGCTGACATCATATGTAAAGCCTGCATTGATCTGCGTATTAAAAACACCTACCTGGTGTATGATGGTATCATGACAGAACATACCGCTATCGCTTACGATTAAAGCAACCTGATAAAATCCTTCCTCCGGATAGGTATAGGAAGGATTAAGCGCGTTAGAAGTAGCACTATTCGGATTCCCATAATCAAAAATCCAGGTGTAATCATCTGCAAGTACAGATTGATTATTAAATTGCACAGTCAAGCTGGAATTATTACAATCTAAAGCCGGAGCTGTAAAATTAGCCACTGCAACATCACGACACATTCGCACATTGAACTGAAAATCTCGTCGGGTTGTACCTGTCATCACACCTGAGCCGTGCTTGTAAGCAGTCACACAAAGACCAATCACAAACTGACCAACGGAATTAGGCCTGCCGGTTAGAAGACCGGTTTTGGAGTCAATTTTCAAAGGCACACCTCCCATTAAATTAGCAAGACTAAAAGGAGGTTTCCAATTTACTAAATCGAATGGTGGTTCTGGTGGTGGCTGTGGTTTGTTGTGATCCCGATCACCTCCTGCGTATGGTGTACATAACGAATATACCAGGGAGTCGCCTTCAATATCAATCGCATGATCATCAAAGCTGATATCCTTATTGACGCAGAGATATATCGGAGGATATGACAGGAATTGAGGTGAGCTGTTGCATCCCAATTGTGCAGCCCCACTCAATTCAGCTACGATGGTCATACCTGTATTCAAAGGATCGATGATATTGTTCAGAGTGCTATTCCGACAGCAGCGCTGATATGCCAAAGAATACCCTGTAGACCGGTAAGGCAATATGATATTCTTAATATACATCGTGGTGTGTACACAGACATCACCGCTGATAACACTGCAGTCACTGATTAAAAATTCATTGAGGGTATCATCTGCATTGAAGTTGATGAGTAGCTGACCATCAGGATAACCGATGATGTCCTTTAATAATTTATGATTCGTGCCGTCATAAATACCGATTGACGCAGGATCATCAAACTGTGCGTCTGCAGCGCCCTGAAAACAATCACGACGCATGGTGAGCTTGAGCTCATATACATTATTGCCCAGACACCGGTAAGTGAGGTCTCCCCCGACAATGTGCGTGGCTTTCAAATCCTGAATGGACAGCGCAAAAAAGAAGCTGAACAGGATCCCTATTCGCAGGATAGTCTTTTTAGTAATCATGACATTTGAGCTATATGAGTTCATGTCTGTTATTTCTCGATTTCAATTATTTCAACACGTCTTTCTATCGATGCTTCCGGACTGTAAATGGATTTTCTTACATTCTTTCTGTCATCGCTGACTGTAGCGGGAGCAGTTTCCTCTCCAAATGATTTTTGTGTTACAACCAGGTCGCCTGATTCCATATATTTCCACAGAATGCCATCGCGGAACGATTTGAATTCATTCTGGATGCTGGAGATACGACGATTGCCGAGGCTTTTGTTGTACTCATTAGACGCCAAAGGACTGGTATACCCTTTGACATAAATGGTAAAGGTGAGTCCTTCCCGCAAGTATTGCTCAAGGATGTGCATGAATGATTCAAATTCCCTCTTTCCCCCTACAAGATCGATATCAAAAAAATCGCTGATGGCTTTTGATGCAGCAGCTTTTTCATCAGCCGGAGCTCCATTCGTGTACTTACGGACGAATTCAGATTTCAGGGCTAAATAAGGGTTGTAGGTTTCCAAATATCGTTCTGTTGCTGTTTCTGATTTGCTTCTGCGACCAGGCACGTCATTATCAAAATAAATGGCCAATGGAAGGAAGTCCTCCAGATTGCCCAATTCAAGATATAGATCAACCACCAATGTATC
>JBDUDG010000317.1:0-4232 GCA_040003045.1 Saprospiraceae bacterium
ATGAAGTCAAGAGAGCTAACTTCAACACATAAGACAAATCACTTTCACTTATTAAAAGTGTCACTTTTTTTGTCGCAATACTCAATACGCATTACGCACTACTTGTTCGAGGAGTCGAAGTGTCCCTTTTTTTGTCGTAATACTCAATACGCATTACGCACTACTTGTTCGAGGAGTCGAAGTGTCACTTTTTTTGTCGCAATACTCAATACGCATTACGCACTACTTGTTCAAAGAGGAGTCGAAGTGTCACTTTTTACTTTATTTAACCCTCCCCAGTCTTCTCGCATTTTCACAATCTCATCATTGACCCATTGTTGCGATTGACGCAATAAGGTCCATGCATTATCGGCTACAATAGGTTCTCCAATCGAAAGCCTGATCTTTGTCTTTGGTTTTGCAAGATTTTTCAGATAATGCATCAGCATTCCATCGGTATGATCCCAGTAATCATTCGTGCTTTTATATTCGATCGCAAATGGAACCACAGGCACATGCAACTCAGCAGCCTGTTCATATGAACCCTTTTGAAAAGTAGCTGTCAGTGGTTGTGCACCGGTTTTCCCTTCAGGATAGATCATGATCGACTTCCCAACTTTCAAAGCCTGATATATCGCCTCTTTTGTTGCACCCCGACTCGATTTACTTTCTTTGTCAACAAAAATGATCCCCGTGACCTCTGCACCTTTGCCAACTATCGGATAATTCCGCACATCCCCACGGCTCACCGGATTAGCTGCACCATAGGACAAGAATACAAATGGATCCAGCGATGAGCGATGATTGCCAACAAACAAATAATTCCTGTCTCGCGGAAATGTACCTCTTAACTCAACCTGGAAATTCAATATCCACAGACAAATTCGCGACCATACTTTCCTTATCGCTAAACCTATTTTGTATTTTCTTTCCTTTTGGATCGGGAATAATCCCACGATCAGTACCAATAAAAAAGCCATTGCACTGACCAGTACAATAAAAACCAATCGCGTATATCCGCGGATCTTATTTCCCAACATATTCGGATTAATAAATTCGAAATGAAATGATCAGACTTTTTCTATGATTAATGCAGAAGCACCACCACCACCATTACATAAGGTGGCCAATCCATATTTACCATTGTTCTGCTGAAGGATGTGTGTGAGGGTTGTCACAATGCGTGCACCGGATGCTCCAAGCGGATGACCTAATGAACATGCCCCACCATTGATATTTACTTTCCCGTGTTCAATATCTATGACTTGCTCAAATGCAAGAGTTACTACCGCAAAGGCTTCATTAATTTCATAAAAATCAATATCATTTTTATTTAACCCCGCTCTTTTTAGAGCCAATGGGGCAGCAAGCGTAGGCGTAGTCGTAAACCAAATAGGATCCTGTTCCGCATCCGCGTATGAAACTATCCTGGCCAACGGTTTGAGTGAATATTTTTTTACAGCATCGCCACTCGCAAGAATAATGGCCGCAGCACCATCATTCAGGGTAGATGCATTCGCTGCCGTCGCAGTTCCTTTCGGACTAAATGCCGGACGGAGTGAAGAAATTTTATCAAAATCAACTTTGAAAGGCTCTTCATCCTTATCTATAATTATTGCCGGACCTTTCCGCTGTGCGATTTCAACAGGTGTTATTTCATTTTTAAAAACTCCGCTGTTTGAAGCATTTTGCGATCTCTTGTAAGAATCAATTGCAAAAACATCCTGGGCTTCACGGCTGATATTATATTTTTCAGCAGTGTTATCAGCACTCACTCCCATCGCTGTTTGATTGTATACGTCAGTTAAACCATCTCTTACAAGACCGTCGATCACTTCGCTGTTGCCAAATTTATTTCCCCACCGCATGGAAGGCAGGTAAAAGGGAATATTCGTCATGCTCTCCATACCACCGGCTACAATAATATCTGCTTGTCCAAGTGCTATAGATTGCGCACCAAACATGATCGCCTTCATCCCGGAAGAACAAACTTTATTGATTGTAGTACATGGCACATGATCCGGGAGACCGGCACCTCTCGAAGCCTGTCTCGCAGGAGCCTGACCCAGATTAGCTGACACTACATTTCCCATCAAAACTTCTTCTACCATTTCGGAAGAGATTCCTCCTGCCATCATAGCACCCGCAATCGCCCTGGCCCCCAGAGCCGTTGCAGAAAGGGAAGCCAGTGATCCGCCAAAGCTTCCAATCGGTGTCCTGGTCGCTGCTACTATATATACATCTCTCATATTTGGTTTACAATAAGGGTACAAAATTAGGCATTAACCACTGGAATAGACATCCCCCTATAGATTTTCTATTCACCTGAAAGTCAATCCTATTTGCAAAAAACTTCTATGTTTGCATTCCTTTCAGAGAAAGATTTGAAAGTTATTTTTGAATTTGGGGCTATAGCTCAGCTGGCTAGAGTACTTGCATGGCATGCAAGGGGTCAGGGGTTCGACTCCCCTTAGCTCCACAGATTTCGGATCATAAAAGGCATTGAGTTGAATACTTCAATGCCTTTTATTTTTCTTCTCTTGATTCATTCCTATTGGGAAATTTAACCTTTAACACCTCCGGACCCGACAGAATATTCAGTATTTTTATATCAGGTCAAGATCCATTTTATGCTCAAACATGCCATTCAAATTTTCATCCTTTCCCTCCTGCTTTTTTCAGCCCAAAAGCTCTCAGCTCACGTAGTTCTCGACTATCCTGTGGGAGGAGAAACATTCATCGTAGGGCAGGAAGTGATTATTAATTGGCATATAGCTATTTCTCATCCTCAACTAAATTGGGATTTATATTTTTCTTCGGATGGCGGAAATAATTGGGAACCCCTGCAACTCGACATGCCCGTCAGTCAATTAAGTTATACATGGATTGTACCTAATCTACTTACTACACTTGGCAGGATAAGAATATTTCAGGATAATCAGGGACAGGATTACCTGGATTTTAGTTTGAATTTTAATATTGCCGCAAACACAAATCCACCTCTCCTTGACGCTCCGGCTACAGATACCACCATTCAAAGTAATACTGCCCAATCTACTGCGATTCAATCATGGCTCACCAATCATGGCGGTGCCAGTGCAACCAACTTTTGTGGTAACCTGAACTGGACAAATAACTACAATGGGTTGAGTTATGATTGCGGAGCATCAGGAACTGCTATTGTAACTTTTACCGCCGCCGATGGATGTGGCTTCACCACTACCACTGCTATTTTAAATATAATAGATGATACACCTCCAATGATTGACTTGCCGGCGTTGAATATGGTCGTTCAGTGCAATGGATCAGGAAATGTACCTGAGTTAAATAATTGGATTGATCATACAGGAGGTGCGCATGGTTCTGATGTGTCAGGAATATTTTGGAGCAATGACTATTCCTCCATTAGTAATTCATGTGGTGCAACAGGTGAAGCATTTGTCACTTTCAAAGCAACTGATGGATGCGGGAACACTTCAACCACGAATGCATCATTTACAATTGAAGATCATGTTGCTCCAAATCTCATTTTAGCAGCAATTGATACAACCATTGAATGTAGTGCCGCTGGGCAAAATATAATTTTACAAAACTGGCTTAATAAGCGTGGTGGGGCAACCTCAACTGATGTCTGCGGTAATATTATCTGGAGTAATAATTATTCCTCATTGAGCAATGATTGTGGTTCATCCGGGAACGTATCGGTCGTTTTTAAAGCAACAGATGATTGCGGTAATTTTACGACGACTCAGGCAACCTTTTCGATTGAGGATCATGTTGCACCTAACATTCTTTCTCTTGCTCGAGATACTTCTATTGAATGCGGCACACCAAACCAGGATAGTATAATTCAAATGTGGCTTGCCCAAAATGGTGGCGCATTTGCATCAGATATTTGTAGCAATGTAGCATGGAGTAATAATTATTCTGCTCTTTCTGCTGCATGCGGTGCCTCTGGCAATGCTATTGTTACATTCATTGCAACAGATGATTGTGGGAACATGACAAGTACAACTGCTGCTATTTCTGTTGAAGATCATTTACCTCCGACCATTGTCACACCCGCGAAAGACACAACAATAGAATGTGGACAGGCTAACCAGGATAGTATAGTTCAACACTGGCTTGAGACCCATGGCGGAGCTGTTGCAAATGATCTGTGCGGCAACGTGAACTGGAGTAATGATTCTCCGTTGATATCTGCGACATGTGATGATACGGGTTGTAGTGGACGCGGCGGGTCAGGTGCTCGC
>JBDUDG010000318.1:0-4213 GCA_040003045.1 Saprospiraceae bacterium
AACCAAAAACATCGGCGAAGGATTCGTTGAGCGCACCGGATTGATTTTCATAATCGAGATTGGCAGTGTTTTGAATAACTCCATGTGAAAGCTCGTGTCCGCTTACATCAAGTGCCTTTGCTAAAGGAAAGATAAAAGCCTGATCGCCATTTCCATAAAACATAGCTGAGCCATTCCAATAGGCATTGTCCATAGCATTTCCATTCTCATCGGCAATATTGATCAGAGAAATAATATTTCCGCCAGTTCCATTGATGGATAGCCGATTGAAGGTATTCTTGTAATATTCAAAAGCGATTCCAGCATTAGAATGAGCTGAGACCTGAAGGTTGGTCCAGTTGTTGTTAGAATTGGACACCTGTATCACTGTAAAATTCGATTTCTGGGGAGATCCATTTTGTCCGTCCAAAGTCCATATCGCACCATTTGGTTCATTAGGTATGACGGATTGAGTTGCATTAAACATGGCTGCTCTGCTGGCATCAATCATAAAGAAATTAGATCCTATGAGATAAGCATTGACGGTCCTGTTAATACCTAATAAATCCTGATCTGATATCGTAGTAGGTCCGTCGCCCAGAATAGCAGAGGCAGAATTAAATGTATTAAAAGCCATATCAGGACGAACCATAAAATTGGATTTCACTGGGAGCTTATATAACTGACTTGGGAAAATCGAACATAATAGTGAGTATGCATTCACGATCTCCATTGAAGATGCATTGACAAATAAAGTCCAATGATCGAGCATGTTCGGATGCATATTGATTTCATAAGTTAAGACTAGTTTGCCATCTACAGGATACCATACTAGTGCAGCATTATCCTCAGAAGTTGTGATGCCGGCGAGTTGAGGGATAGGTTGAAATTGGATCCCTTTATTTTTGAGGTATTGTTTTGATACATTCATTGCAGTGCTGACAGGGATCGTTTCAGGTAATTTTTCAGGTGTATTTCCGGTCCATGCAAATCCATTCAGATCGCGCACTTGTCCGTCACGAATATGAAGGATCATATCCTGTCCATGAATTGGTTTGCCTGCGAACATTTGTTCCAAGCGAATGTGCGCAACATGATTTACATCAGCTTCCTGTGAAACTTCAGACCATTCCATAGAAAGATCTTTTTTGAAAACTGAATTTGGAATAAGTTGTCCCATCAAATCATTCAATGAAGATCTTGAAGCCCAAAGTTGATTGTCATGCATCGTGATCCAGAATGATCCTGATGAGGTTATTTTTTGAGACGCGATGGAAGGGTTCGTAGAAATAATATTCCCCATGTTAGTTTTGAAAAAGCCTGAAGCCTGGCGGGCATTTGTTTTCATGGAGGGTAATCCCGCGGCAATCTGCAGAGGTTGAGGAGTAGCACCAGGATGATTTACGATATGCTTGAATGAAGTCTGGGCATTGATCCAAGTGATAGAAAATAGCAGAAACAGGATGGAAGTAAATGTTTTCATGATTTCGATTTAGTAGATCTGTAAAGTAAATTATAAAAAATAACTGTATTGTCTTCAGGTTTAAATCCGGGTCGTCCCCAGGCAATCCTGTGTACAGGCATTCCAGATTGATGGTATTCAATGAAGTAATATAAATCACCTGGCTGGTAATGATCTACCCGATCCAGTCCCAGTTCTTTATAGTTTGTGAACATCTGATCGACAAAAGGTTTGGCCCATTTCGTTTGGAAAGTAAAAGTGCTGTCGCGGTAATCCTTTTTAAAAAGTCTTCCATCTTTCAATAGGACGAAGTAGTTGAGGATCCCTGAGAATCCCCCACCCTGTCCGAAATGCAGCTGATCGCCCTTAAATTGTCCGGGGAATTTATCAACTGAGTGACAGTGAATGCCTGAAAAGGTCAAGAGGATCGCGAAATATAGAAGTAGTTTGTGATTCAATTTTTAGGTAAGTGTGGTTAAATAACTGTTAAGCCTGACTCAAAGTTTAGAAATTTAAATGACAAAGCACCTTTTGGCGTTATCTTTGGTAATCTGATTAAATCACAAAAAAAATAATACCGATGAAAAAATTTATTTTCTCGATTTTCCTCTTCTCTCTCATGGTATTCAGCGCAAATGCCCAGAAGGCTGCCTGCTGCAAACCAGGTGGAAAAAACAGCGCGGGATGTCAAGCAATGGCTCCATCTGCTGTGAGTGTTGAAAATGCTGCTGCAGCTCAGAAAGTAGCTGCCATGGATCAAACAATTGAAACACGGACTGATCCAATCACTGGAAACGTTTCCTATTTCAGAAAAGAATCTGCTTCTGCGGATGGAAATGCAACCCTGGTAAGTGTGAGCTTTGACCCTGTTGCAAATGTATTTGTTAATGTACCACCTTCTATGATGGAAGAAGCAAATGCTACAAGTACATCCCCGGGAACCACAAAAGCTTGCTGTTCAAAAGGTGCAGGAAAATCATGTTGTTCAGGAAAAGCTACTGCTGCAAAGCCTGAGAAAACAAAGAGTTAATTAGAATTTGATTGAGATAAAAAAGCTGGTTCTGATTGCGATCTGAACCGGCTTTTTTATTTGGCGAAAGAGTAAGATTAATAAGAAGCAAAGAAAAAGTATGCTCTGCAGATTGATTATTTAAATTTGGTTTTTAACTAATATATAAATAATTGTTTATGTTCAAATTATTTCAATTAAGATGTCATTAACGCGGCATGGAAGGGGCATTACTCGCCTGAATTGGGATAACCCGAATGACTTCGTATCTTTGGCACCCATTGCCTTCGTCAGGGCAAACTAAACAGGCAATGATCAGGTATGACTCAGCATTCAACCAACCTCAAGCCCCAGTGGGTCGACAACATCATGGAAACTGTAGGGAATACTCCTATGGTAAAACTCCATGGTTTGTCGCAACTTTCCGGATGCCTGGTCCTGGCAAAGCTTGAATCCTTCAATCCCGGTCTGAGTGCGAAAGACAGAATTGGTCATGCTGTGATCGAGGCTGCCGAGAAAGATGGACTGATCAAACCAGGAGGAACCATCATTGAATCTACTTCAGGAAATACAGGCTATTCAATAGCTATGGCATGCATTGTTAAAGGGTATAAATGTATACTTACCACAACTGATAAAAGCGCTGAAGAAAAAATCACAACGCTGAGGGCTTTAGGAGCGGAAGTAATAGTGTGCCCCAATCACGTGCCTTCTGATGATCCTCAGTCATATTACAGCCAAGCTGAGCGATTGGCCGAAGAAATCCCAAATTCATTCTACGTTAATCAATACTACAATGAAGCGAACCTTGATGCACATTATCGCAGCACTGGTCCTGAGTTGTGGAAACAAACTGGAGGTCTGATCACTCATTTCATGGCTACCTGTGGAACGGGTGGAACTGTATCCGGTTCCGGGAAATATCTAAAGGAACAAAACCCAAATATTAAAGTCATTGCGGTGGACGCTGAAGGTTCAGTGCTTACGAAATATCATCAGACTGGCGAATTGGACAAAAGTGAAATTCATTCATACCAATTGGAAGGTGTGGGTAAAAATATAATTCCCTCTAATGTTGAATTTGACATCATTGACAAATTCATTAAGGTAGATGACAGGAGTAGTGCTTTCAGAGCGAGGCAATTGACAAAAAGCGAGGCGATATTTGCGGGATATAGCAGCGGGGCGGTCATAGAAGCTTTTATGCGCATGAGAAGAGAATTCAAGCCGAGTGATGTAGTGGTTCTTTTATTCGCTGATCATGGTAGTAAATATTTGAGTAAGATTTATAATAATGGCTGGATGCAAAAGCAAGGCTTCATCAGAAAAATTGCTGACTATGCACCTAGCTATCAGATACAACGCAGGTTAGAACGCGTATTTAATAAATATATAAAGAATTATGGAAATATTTGAGCGAATCCGCAAACAACGTGGTCCACTTGGACAATATGCAGCAAAGGGGGAAGGATATTATATGTTCCCTGAGCTGAAAGGTGAGATTGGATCTCGTATGGATTTTCACGGTAAAGAAGTGGTGGTATGGAGTATTAATAACTATCTCGGACTTGCCAATCATCCTGAGGTGCGTAAAGTTGATGCAGAAGCTTCGAAAAGATGGGGGCTTGCCTACCCGATGGGTGCGCGTTTGATGACGGGGGAGACTTCGCTTCACAAGGAGTTGGAGCGTAAGCTTGCGGCATATGTTTACAAGGAGGCTGCTGCGGTGGTGAATTATGGTTATCCTGGAGTGGTGTCGGCCA
>JBDUDG010000319.1:0-4203 GCA_040003045.1 Saprospiraceae bacterium
TCAGGCAGTTATGACCTCGTGGCACGACTAGTGGTGGCACGAGTACTCGTGCCACGAGGTCATTGCCACCGGCTTTTGGGCTGGAAACTGTTATCTGTCTATCTTCGCTCCCCTAATACCAGATCAGGAAAACCATGAAGCAATCCATAAAAGAAATTCTTTCTTCCAGCCTTACAGGACAGGAAATCACAGTATACGGATGGGTACGGACCTTCAGGAGCAACCAATTTATCGCAGTGAGCGATGGTTCTTGTATGCAGACCATGCAGGTCGTCGTTGATCATGAAAATACTGATCCGGCTCTCCTCAAGAGGATCACAACAGGATCAGCCATCATGGCAAAAGGTACTTTGGTGTTATCTCAGGGTAAAGGACAGACTGTAGAAGTCAAGGCACATACCATCGAAGTGATCGGTGATGCAGATCCCGATAAATTCCTGCTCCAGCCCAAGAAACACAGTATGGAATTCCTTCGCGATATAGCACACCTCCGCATCCGGACGAATACATTTGGTGCAGTGATGCGGATACGACATGCTCTTGCGTATGCGATCCATCATTTCTTTCACGAAAGAGGTTTCTTTTATTTTCATAGCCCTATCATCACAGGTTCGGATGCAGAAGGTGCAGGCGAAATGTTCAAAGTCACCACGCTGTCTCTCGACAATACACAAAAGAACAAAGAAGGCGAAGTCGATTTTAAAAAAGATTTTTTCGGCAAAGCAACAAATCTTACTGTTTCCGGCCAACTTGAGGCAGAATTGGCTGCGTTGGCGCTGAGCAGAGTGTACACGTTTGGTCCGACTTTCCGTGCAGAGAATAGCAACACGACAAGACATCTTGCAGAATTCTGGATGATCGAACCGGAGGTTGCATTTTTTGATCTCAAAGACAATATGGATCTCGCTGAATCCATGTTGAAGTATGTCATTTCATTTGCATTGGATTATTGTGCCGATGATATTCAGTTTCTGAAGGAAAGACAAGAGCAAGAAGAATCGACGAAACCTCAACAGGAGAGAAGTACGATGGATCTCATCACCAAATTACACTTCGTGGTAGACAATGAATTCCAGCGGCTTAAATACGAAGAGGCGATCGACATTTTGAAAAATAGCACACCAAATAAAAAAGGAAAATTTCAGTACCCGATTGAAGGGTGGGGAACTGATCTGCAATCCGAACATGAGCGATATCTCGTTGAAAAACATTTTCAAAAACCTGTGATCCTGACCAATTATCCTAAAGAAATCAAGGCATTCTATATGCGTGTGGATGATGATGGACGTACAGTTTCTGCAATGGATATTTTATTTCCTTCGATAGGTGAAATAGTTGGCGGGTCACAACGTGAAGAGCGTCTTGATGTGTTGATGCAGCGAATGGAAGAAATGCATATTCCCCTACATGAAATGGATTGGTATCTTGATACGCGTCGATTTGGCACTTGTCCTCATGCAGGTTTTGGATTGGGGTTTGAAAGACTTGTTTTGTTTGTGACAGGCATGACGAACATCAGGGATGTAATTCCTTTCCCGAGGACTCCGGGGAATGCAGAGTTCTAAGAAAGCACCCGAAATGAAAAATCTTTATTCTGGAATGATAATTCTATTTTTGACAATCATTTTTCAAGCTTATAAGCAGCGTTTTCATGGAACAGGATATTTGGTATCTGGATGGAATTGATTTCAACCGCATACGCTGTCCTTACAAATATGAAGACTATGTCAAAAAAGTCCCTCCCATTGTCCTTAGAAAAAACGAATTTCTCTTTTTTGAAAATGATCCTCTCCAGGAAATTATTCTCATCGATCATGGTAAAGTAAAAATCGGTCATTATGATAATGATGGTAATGAACGTGTGATTGCGATTTTAGCTAGAGGAGAAATATTGGGTCAAATGGGTTTGCTGGGTGAACGCAATCATCATGTATTTGCCGAAGTTGTAGAAGAAGGTACTCAGGTCTGCAAGATGAATCTGGAAAAGGCGCGTGAACTCACGAGGGACTATGTCTCTTTCGCCATGGAAATGAATCGCAGAATCGGTGGGCACATCAGGAGACTAGAGCGACGCATTGAAATATTGCTCTTTAAAGATATTAAGCTCCGTCTGCTTGAACTACTGGTTGACATGGCTAATGAGTACGGCCGGGAACGTGATGGACAAACCCTCATCTCTCATAATCTGACACAAACGGATTTTGCGATGCTCGCCGGAACATCACGAAAATCTGCATCACTAATTCTGACCGATTTGGAAAGTCAGGGACTCATACAGTTTAACCGTAAGCAAATATTTATTCCGGATGTCAAAACGCTGAAAGCAAACGCCGCATTACGTCGTGCACAGAATTACAATTAATCCGTTCTACATGGTTTCTCCCCAAACAGCAATCCAGGATGCATTTGATCATAAAAGTAAGGTCCTGAACCTGAACGGATATACACTTGATCCTTTTCCTGAAGAGATATTCAGACTTAAACACCTCGAGCAACTTTATCTGGCTGATAATAAAATCAGTCATATCCCAAGTGGACTTGGATCATTATCAAGCCTCAGAGAAATTTATCTCAACGACAATCTACTATCAGCTCTCCCATCGGCGAACGGCTGTCAACTGATCAGATGAAGCTTTGCCGGCTATTTTGGTCAATGAAATAGCCCATACATCCCTATCAACCGATTTGTTGAAAATGGGAGTGCATGAAGTGCGTGATGTAGTTAACAAACTCATTGAGGAACAAAAACTAATCTCCGCGCACTATAAACATGTGGATGGTACCTCTTTCGCGGCTCCGATAGTTTGTTCGGTAATTGCGCAGATGATTGAAGCCAATCCGGCACTTGATCCGATCACCATCAGGGAAATCCTCATGGTGACAGCAAGATTTCTTCCATATGTAGAGAGGGAAAAGCAAGGATGGGGAGTAGTACAATCAAAATATGCAACTCAAATGGCACAAGGCAGAACTTTGACCCCACCTGCCGGAGTTACGCCTGTGGTGGATTTCAAGAATATGATGGTGAAGTTCTTTTTCTATCATCCCGATGTCACAAGCGTGGGGATATCCGGTGATTTTGTTCAGTGGAATAGGACTCCGGTGCCGCTGGTCAAAACAAAGAAATCTGAAAATGATTGGAGTGTTTCAGTTCCTTTTCAAAACAAAGGAGTATTACTCTACAAGTTTATGATCGATGAGAAAGAATGGATTTCAGATCCACGTAATCCATATCAGGATCTGGATGGCTACAATGGATTTAATAGTAAACTGATCATTCAATAATTTTTTAAGAAAGAACGGACAAACGATCCGCTAACATGGCATGGGGAGAAGATGGAAAGACATTATTTCTCACTGCGCATACCGGACTTTATCAAATACATGTTAAGACCGGTGACATGATTCCCTCATCAGCAATGTCCCTTAATTCAACCGTAAAATCAAACTAATCATGAAAAGTTTAAAAGTTCTTGAAGGCCAGACAGCGGTCGTCACTGGTGCAATCTCCGGAATCGGAAAAGCATGTGCCATCGCACTTGGTGAATCCGGTGCAAATGTAGTTGTCAACTATGCCGGCAATCCGGATGGAGCGCTAGCTGCAGTAGAAGCCATCAAAGCAGAAGGAGGACGGGCTATTGCATTCAAAGCAGATGTCAGCAAAAAAGACGATGTAGAAAATATGTTTAAAGCATGTATCGACACATTCGGCACCGTAGATATCCTGGTAAATAATGCTGGTTTGCAAAAAGATGCTCCTTTCCTGGAGATGTCACTCGAGACATGGAATTATGTACTTGCTGTCAATCTTACAGGACAATTTCTGTGCGCACAGGCCGCTGTTCGGGAATTTGTCAGGAGAGGAATGAGTCCAAAGTCACAAGCACTTGGAAAAATAATTTGCATGTCTTCTGTACATGAATTAATTCCATGGGCAGGACAAATCAATTATGCTGCCAGCAAAGGAGGCGTAATGCTGATGATGAAATCACTTGCACAGGAACTGGGCCCAATGAAAATCCGCGTCAATAGTATCGCTCCTGGTGCGATCAAAACACCTATCAACCGCATGGCCTGGGAAACTCCGGAAGCTGAGAAAAGATTATTAAGACTCATACCATACAAACGTGTCGGTACCGTTGAAGATATCGGAAATGCTGCTGTTTGGCTCGCAAGTGATTTCAGTGATTACATTCATGGTAC
>JBDUDG010000320.1:0-4199 GCA_040003045.1 Saprospiraceae bacterium
TGATGAGATGATTGCATCCCGCAGAACTTTTATCAATTTTTCTGCCCGGGATTGCCGCCACATCTTTATTGTAATCATTCGCCAGAGCGGCTGTAATCATTGAGCCTCCAG
This sequence comes from Saprospiraceae bacterium, assembly GCA_040003045.1. Taxonomy (GTDB): domain Bacteria; phylum Bacteroidota; class Bacteroidia; order Chitinophagales; family Saprospiraceae; genus Opimibacter. The sequence goes on from JBDUDG010000320.1 coordinate 112, forward strand.
TCAGGCCAGATTCGATCACCACCAGTACATCACACAATCCGGCGACTATCCTGTTGCGCATCGGGAAATTGACTGCATCAGGTCCTGTCTCGTAATTAAATTCAGTCGCAATTCCTCCCAACTCATACATTTTTTCAACGACTGGTATATGGACATCAGGATAGATCACACCCATGCCACTCCCCATCACACCGATCGTGGGTATATTTAATTCAACGCAGTGCCGATGTGCTGTGATATCAATTCCATATGCAAGTCCACTGATCACAGTGACGTCATAAATGGACAATGCTTCAATTATTTCTGTGGTCACTGTTTTGCCATAGGCAGTTGGCTTCCTCGTGCCAACGATGGCAACCGTTCGTTCAGGATTGAGGTCAATATTTCCTTTTGTGTATAGCAGCAAAGGTGCATCAGGAAAATGCTTAAGCCTGGCAGGGTATTTTTCATCTGTAAAAAATGTGTATTCAATGCCGCGCTTCTCCATGATGGCCAGTTCTTCTTCTGCCGTCAGGAAAAGTGAATTGCTTTTCCCGATCTGTGAAGCAATTTCCTCACCGATCCCCGGAATGGATTTCAGAAACCTTTTTTGTTCGCCGAATACATTTTCAATGCTGCCACAATACGCAAGCAGTTGCCTGGCATTGATGGGGCCTACCAGAGGGATCATCGTAAAAGCGATCTCCTCTATTTTTGTTTTTCTGGTTTTCATTTCAACTGGTATGTCAAAAATATGAATTTATTGCAAATCGCGCAATGCCGGATTGATCTGGTATGCTCTATCGAGGTATTTGGTGCCCTGCACCTGGTCACCAGCGATGTAATAGGATTTCCCAAGGCCATAAAGAATCCTCGGATCGTCAGGTGCTATTTTTTCACCAAGCTTTAGGATAATGATCGCAGTAGGATATTCTTTATTCGTTTTCCCCAATATTTCATAACCGGTCTTGTAATAAAAGTCAAGCATCGTATCATGGGGTGCACGTCCATTCAGGAAGTCAAGAAATTGAGGGACATATTCTGTATGAGGTGCGTTCATGAGTATCGTGGTGAAATCAGCCAATAACCTCGGCAGATCTCCGTCTCGTAAATATCTCTCTGCGACAAGACCGGATTTAATTTGATTGCCTGAAGTATACTTAGGATACATCTTAAGCGATTTATCCACATAGTAATCAGCTTCATCGAGTAATTCTTTTTTCGCTGCAGGCTCAGTCTTCGTTCGTGCTTCTTCAAATAATGCTGTTCCCATAAAACAATTATTTCTGGCACTATTCACAGAAACCATCGCAGCCTGTCCATTGAGGCTCATCGAATCTTTCCATGCCGGAACGCGAACATATGTTTTGAATATATATGCTGTCATCAATAATATTAAAAACCCAATGGAGACGAACCTGATGGTTTTATTTTCCGCATTCATTCCATGTTTTACAAAGACCCATGCGCAAACAACGGAAAAAGCAATAGAGGGAATGAATATAAATCGTTCATTCATGAATGTGCCTACAGGAAAGAAGAGATTTGAAATGATTGAAACTGTAGCAATAAAAAATCCAATGGCCCAGGCATAAATACTTTTTCTTTTCCAAAATTTGAAAAAGACATACGCCAGGCCCAGGTAAATAGCTAATGAAATTAGGGTTCCGGGTTTGCCCCAATCCATGATCGGAATGTGATAAGGATAATAATCGTGGGTGAGCGGATGAGGGAAAATGAGAAGTCGTATATATTGTCCTAAGGTGTATAATATAGTCGCATACCGCTGGGCTGAATTCATCTCAACGAATGGATCATTCATCAGGTCCGTAATCTTCTTGCCACTGCTGAATACAAATCCTATGACATTAGTGCGGATGATGATGTAGATCACTGCTGCAATCAGCGAAGGAACTGCCGTAATCAGGTAATCTCTTCTTTTTGCATTTGTAAAAAAGTACATCGTCAATGGAATGACGGCTAAAAAGGTAATTGCATTTTCTTTCGACATCAACCCAAAGAACATGCAGATGCCGCTGGCTACCAACCAGATCATATGTTTCGAATACAGATAACGAAGTACAAAATACAGTGCACCCATTGCGCCTATTCCGGTCATGATCTCATCACGTCCCTTGATATTCGCCACAACTTCGGAATGTACGGGATGCAGGATATATAGTACGACCGCCAGGAAAGGGATGGCAGTAAGCCAGTGTTTTGTCTCTTTTTCCGGAAAAAGAATGGCCACCACTCTAAAAATGAGCAAACCTATAAGGCCATAAAGGAGGATATTGACAAAATGGCGTTCCTCCTGGTTATCTCCGAATATGGATTGTTCCATGGCAAAAGAGACGATAGAAAGTGGCCTGTAACGGGCACCTGCCACGAGATCCTGCTGCCCATGAAAATAACCTGAAAAGCTTTCCGTGCTTAGGATTTTCCAGATGCCATTGAAGCCTTTTTTTGTGTAATCGTTGCCTGTGATGACGATCTGATCATCAAGGACATATCCATATGGCAGGCACATCCAGTACAATGCAAAAGCCAGGACAGGGATTATGATGGCCTCCCTCCAGTGTCTTTTCCAGAAGCCGGGTGTGAAGTCCAGGCTGGTGAAAAACTGGCTTTTACTTTTTGATTTTGAGGTTTTCTTTTTGATTGTCGTTTTCGCCATGGCGGATAAAGATATGTACTCCGCCACATATGTAATTTCCATGCATTATGCATTTTCTATCAAGGTTGTCTGACGAGGATTTCAGATCAAAATGATTCCGGTTTCTTTACTCGTGAGGCATTTAAACACGTAATTCAGCTGGCACCGGCACCATATTATCATACGTCCAAAATCAAAATGGATCAGATGTATATTTGGAATTCTTCTGAAACAGGATTATCTTTCTCGTCATAATGACCCATTAATGAATTGCGGCAGGGCAATCTCAATGTTGCTTTTGGTATTTTTTGGTTTCTTCTCCCCACCAGCTTATGCCCAGGTTAACCTGAAAACAGGTTATAATTTTTCGATTCTATCCACACCGGAACTGAATCGACTGATTTCTGATTTCGATAAGACACAATCGTATAACAAATCATTTCATGAGCTTCATTGGCTCCATGGATTCGAAGGTGGCTTGCGGTATAAAAAGGATATTCATGCCATTGAGCTTACTTACCAGGGTGCGGGAAAAGGATTCAAGGCAGATGGGATAGCTCCGGGAACAACGAATGCATATTCCGATAAAATAAAATACGCTATTCAAAGTATTGGTTTAGGGTATCAGCTTGGACAGGGTGCTTTTGGTTTTGGCACTGACCTGCAGTACCAGTGGTATAAGTTCTCCTACACTAATGGAATTTCAGGTGATGAACACAAAAACTTTCAGCAGATGACCGCATTTAAGTTTTACCTGATGGTGACACTGAAAGGACACAGTGGAATTGATTTTGCAATACAGCCTTATATGATATTGCCCTCAAAGGAGTACGATCTCAACCCGATAGCTCAAATATTGGGAAGGGATAGCGGGGGTGTAAAGGAAAAATGGATCCGTTATGGTCTGACAGTCTTGTTTTATGATGGTGCGAAATAATATTTTACAACTAAGGTTCCTGGCGCGAACATTTAATGATTTAGAGTTTTCATGATTACAATTTCTCACCGGGAAAGTTTTAGTGTTTTCAATAAAATAATACACTAATATTTATTCGTTAGAAGGCTTCACCCATTTTAAATCTTATTTTTACAAGTCGATGTCGTTTAAACTTGTTTCCACCTATCAGCCTACAGGTGATCAGCCTGAAGCAATCCGCCAATTGGTCCGTAGTATAAATAAAAATGAACGGAGCCAGGTACTGCTAGGCGTCACTGGCTCAGGAAAAACATTTACCGTTGCAAATGTTATCGAGCAAATTCAAAGACCTATTCTGGTTCTTACACATAATAAAACGCTCACTGCACAGCTCTATGGTGAGTTCAAAGAATTCTTTCCGGACAATGCAGTTGAATATTTTGTATCCTACTATGATTACTATCAACCGGAAGCCTACCTTTCTGTTTCAGATACATTCATTGAAAAAGATCTTTCGATCAATGAGGAAGTGGACAA
>JBDUDG010000321.1:0-4145 GCA_040003045.1 Saprospiraceae bacterium
TAGAAGGCAATGACAAAAAGCAAGCCGATTTTATTGGACATATATTGTATTGAAAGCTTCATATGGCAAATTAAAGTAAAGTATTATAATATTCGCTTTTCACTTGGTTGCAGTACAGGGATGAGTTTAGCAGGCGTCGCACTGAGCTTGTCAAATGTGTCGAAGTATCACTCCTCATTTATTTGCCGCTAATTTCGCAGATTAACGCAAATTAAATTCACTTTTCACTTTTCACTCTACACTTGGTTGCTGCAGCATAAGGAAAAGTTTAGCAGGCGTCGTACTGAGCTTGTCAAATGTGTCGAAGTATCACTCCTCACTTATTTGCCGCTAATTTCGCAGATTAACGCAAATTAAATTCACTTTTCACTTTTCACTCTACATTTGGTTGCTGCAGCACAAGGAAAAGTTTAGCAGGCGTTGCACTGAGCTTGTAGAATGTGTTGAAGCAGCACTTTTCACTTTTCACTTTTTTTATACGGATTAATCTGTTTAAGTTTGTTTGGTAACATTACTCCTTCAAAATATGAGCAGAAATGCCTGCCTGCTTTTCTCAATGCTGTGGCTTCAGTTGGCTACTGCCCATTGCCAATCTACTGACTCGACATCTGTATTTTCTGTCAGTGGATATGTTGATGCTTATTATGCATACTACACTGATTCGGTTGGTCTTGGAAATTTTCAAAAATTCCCGGCTGTTTCTCCCAGGAGTGAGCAATTTGGGTTAAATATCGCGCTCCTTAATTTTCAGTATGATGGTCCAAGATTTCGAGGAATTGTAACGCTTCAGGCAGGGGATTTACCTAAAGCTTTCGCTTCTCCCGGTCTAAACAATATTATGGAAGCACGAGCCGGGATAAGAATTGTTAAAAACCTTTGGCTTGATGCAGGGTTGTTCAGAACCCATTTTGGAACAGAGGGTTTGCTGCCTCGAGAAAATTTCCTGAGCTCATGGTCTGTTGTTACTTTCTTTGAGCCGTCTTATGAAGCGGGTGCACGATTGAATTATTTGCCTGGAGACAATTGGTCTATTAGTCTTTATGCATTGAATGGATATAATCTTTACGAGGACAACAATTCCAAAAAATCCTTTGGAATGCTCATCACAGGACCACTTGGTGATGGTGCCAATTTTGGATATAGTAATTATGTAGGCGATGATTATCCTGATATTCCTTATGCTGTTTCACATTTGCGGATTCATCAGAACGTTTACGTCAATGCACAAGCCGGAGATCTGAAAATGCAGGCTGGAGTGGATTATGGCATCCAGTTGAATTCGTCCTTTTCACTACCGGATGATGATGCCACAATGTATAGCGGTTTGGCTGCCTTAAAATATCAGGTGTGCAGGTGGTTTGCGATTGCAGGTAGGGCAGAAGTATTTAACGATCCTGATGGTTTTATTACAGGCGTTATCTCGGATGATCAAAATAAAATCACAGGTCTGAAATTGTGGGGAGCTACTGCCGGGATTGAATTTAAAACCGGTGAAGGATCCTATCTGCGATTTGAGGGCAGGAAATTGCAAATGGATAAGCACCAAAAAATATTTTATCGGGATGGGAAGAACACTTCAGATCGATTTGAACTCTCGGCTAATGTAGGTGTGTCCTTTTGAACAAAACAAAAAACCAACTAAAAATTAAATACCATGTTTGATACCGGAATTACCGGCTTTATGCTCCTCGCTACAAGCCTTGTCATGTTGATGACCCCTGGACTCGCTTTCTTTTACGGAGGTCTTGCAGGAAAGAGAAATATACTTGGGATCATGATTCAGAGTTTTGTGTCGATGGGGATCACAACGATCATGTGGTTCATCTGCGGGTATTCGCTTTGCTTCAGTGGAGATTCGATGGGTGGCTTCATTGGTGATTTTCAAAAAGCATTTATGCATGGTGTGGATCTGAACTCACCTTTTCCTGGAAATCCGAAATTGCCGGAATTTGTTTTCATGGCGTATCAGATGATGTTCGCGATCATCACACCTGCCCTGATCACCGGAGCATTTGTCAATCGGGTCACATTCAAATCATACTTAATCTTCCTGGTCTTTTGGCAACTCCTGGTTTATTATCCATTTGCCCACATGGTTTGGGGTGGAGGATTATTGGCTAAATGGGGTGTACTTGATTTTGCGGGTGGTATAGTGGTGCATGCAATTGCCGGTTTTGCAGCGCTTGCATCCGTCATTTATGTTGGAAAAAGAAGAGATAAGGAATCTGTTCCAAACAGTATCCCGCTTATTGCTATAGGAACGGGGTTGCTTTGGTTTGGTTGGTATGGATTCAATGCTGGAAGTGCTTTGGATGTCAACGCGGTGACAGGGCTTGCATTTTTGAATACTGATGTTGCGGCTTCTTTTGCTGCAATCACCTGGTTGATCATTGAATGGTATTTGGTAAAAAAACCAAAATTTGTAGGGCTTCTTACGGGTGCGGTAGCGGGCCTGGCTACTATTACTCCTGCGGCGGGTTATGTCTCATTGCCTTCTGCCTGCATGATTGGTATCTCGGCTGGAATAGTGTGTTACATCGCAGTACATCTCAAAAATAAAATGGGATGGGATGATGCACTTGATGTGTGGGGCGTGCATGGAATTGGTGGATGTCTGGGTGTGATTTTACTTGGTGTGTTTGCGGCTACATCCATGAATGCGGCTGGAGCGGATGGATTGCTGATGGGAGGCACTACATTTTTCCTTAAACAATGTGCGGCAGTGATTGGGGCTTGTATTTATGGATTTGGATTCACATACATTATGCTTATGCTGATCAATATGGTCACTAAAGTCAAAGTTTCAGAAGTGGATGAGGATATGGGATTGGATGCGTCTCTGCATGGAGAAAGGGCTTATGATGAAGGAGCGTTGTGAAAAGGGAAATTGGGGTTACTTGTTAAAAGTTTAAATGGGGAAAGGGTTAATGGGGTAACTGCTTAACTGGAAAATAAGGTTAATGGGGTAATAGTCGGGGACAGAAGAGATATGGTTCGCGATAATTGGACCGGGAATAAGCCGGATAGAGAATTGGCAAAAGTTCATGTTATTTGCTGTACCATTAATATCTCCTGACTATTTCAAGTCTTACTTTATTTTCATTCTTCCATTCCATTTTGGTTATTGTGTCCTCATTTGGACATGTCGTCGTAGTTTCTTCAAAATTAGTGTCCCAATTAAAAGTTCGCTTAACTGTACATTTATTACTTTGGTATTCATACGAAGTAGTCTTAATCAATTTAGGTTCAACTATGTCAGTGTATTTATCATATTCTCTTGTTGAAACCAAATTGCCATCCTTATCTATCCTTGTAATTGATAATACATAAGGTCGAAAATGATCACCACTAAAGGAAGTAGTCTTTGATATCAAGGTGTCACTATATGCAAAGTTGGACACAACAGAGTCCCCATTGAAATCTAATGATATAATTTGATCTATTAAATCATTATGGTAGGAATAAATAACTGAAGAACTCTTGTTTCTTGTGGTGTAAAATTTCTTAACTAATTTATCATCATCATATTCAAGAGCAATGGATTTTATTTCATTGCCATTTTCTTTAAAATCTACCAGATAAATTTTCCCATTCTTGGAATAAATTAACATAGAATCCTCCTTTTGCTCAACTTCATCGAGAAGCAAACTGGTCTGAATTGATAAAGTATCATTTATTATTTTGAAAATACGCACCCTGTCTACGACATCAAACCAGTTGCCATTATTTTCGAATACATATCGGATATTCCCATAATTATAGAAACTTTCAGAAATGTGTTTATCAACTAGCTTGTCAGCCAGGTAATTCTCTATTGTAAGTACGTACGATTCCGAGCTGGGTAAAATTCCTAACTCGCATTCAATTGGTCTTCCCTGTGGAATATACGGATTTGAAATATCTTGAGAACACAAAAAGTGAAGTGGAAAAAGAAACAATACTAAATGTTTCATCATAGATTGATTTATGAATACTATCTGCTTTTGCTTTGAGTTCGGTTTTCGCCGAAATCAGACCAACCCAAAACTGTGGAAGTATGTGAGTTCGGTTTTCGCCGAAATCAGACCAGACCCAAAACTGTGGAAGTATGTGAGTTCGGTTTTCGCCGAAATCAGACCAACCCAAAACTGTGGAAGTATGTGAGT
>JBDUDG010000322.1:0-4131 GCA_040003045.1 Saprospiraceae bacterium
CATGATATTCAATGGAGATTCAATCGCACCAGTAGTAGCTTGTTCGATAGCCTCTGTTCGTTTTTTCTTTTGATCATCCGATTCTTTTGGCAATCTGAATGCATCCATCAAAGAATTAAAAGCTCTTGTGTCTTCATCCACAAACTGTAATAATCTTTTTCTGGCCTCCTGTCCTTTCACTGCCCATTCCACAAAGCCATCCATCTTTTCTTCCCATCCGCGTTTATGTGCACTTAGATTCGCTACCATAGCACCCAGAGAAGCCGCCAATGCACCAGCATAAGCCGCAGCAGACCCACCTCCGGGTGCAGGAGAATCCGATGCAAGCTCTTCTGTGAATTCTGCAAGTGTCAGTCTCGTGAGTGGATTCATATTATTTTCCTGCAACAAATATTCAATTATTTTTTTCTGCGGATCAAATGGAGCTAATTCATCAAGTCCCATACTTTTGATCGCGATATGCATCAGCTCTTTATCAGGTGCGGCGTAAGAGAGCCCTTGTTTTTTTAAAAAATATCGACCTGCATCCAGCATGACTTTCAGCGGAACAAGACCTACAAGTTCAGAACCCGTGACTCTTAATCCGCGAGCACTTGCACTGGTCACACAAGCTTCAAATGCCTCATGAAGTGACGTTTGATTCACATCCGTAATATTCATCGAAACTTGTGCGATGCCATATTCCCGGATATACCAACCGATGGCTTTTACACCTTTGCACATTCCCTTTTCGCGGACGGGTTCCCCTTTTTCATCATGGATGATTTCGCCTGTGACAGGATTACCACTTCTTTTGATGCGGCCATTCTCTCTCACGTCGAAGGCAACTGCATTTGCTTTTCGTTCAGAACGCGTATTAAGATTGACATTATAGGCTACCAGGAAATCTCTCGCACCGATGACCGTTGCGCCGGCAGTATGATTAAGTGTAGAAGGACCATAATCCGGATGCCATTCCGCTTCATGGATTTTTGTTGAAAATCCTTCATACTCACCGGCTCTAATCGTTGCAAGATTTTTTCGTTCCGGCTTTGTTGCTGCCGCTTCATACATGTACACCGGTATATTCAATTCTTCTCCAACTCGTCGTGCCAGCCTGTGTGCGAAATCTGCGGTTTCTTCCATCGTGATATCACTGATGGGTATCAGTGGGCAAACATCTGTCGCTCCCATCCTCGGATGCTCACCTTTATGAGTACGCATGTCGATCAGGGTGGAGGCTGTCTTTATGGCCTGGAATGCTGCTTCAATTACACGTCCGGGTGCTCCGGCCATAGTCATCACAGTCCGGTTAGTAGCCTTGCCGGGATCTACATCCAGAAGTTTGACGCCTTCCACTTGTCTTATACTCTGGGCTATGGCTTCAATCACCTCGGGTCGCTGGCCTTCGCTGAAATTGGGTACGCATTCGATAATGGGGTGATTCATTTTACCTGTTTATGGTTAAGTGGGGTAAAAATACAGGTTAGCATTCAGGATTGTATGACAAAGGATAATTAGAAAAATACCATGGATGGTTTAAAAATAAATTTCTAATTTTCACTGCGTTATGCTTAGGTTTAATTTCATATTAGTCATCAACTTAGTCTTAGGATTTATCTCTCAGGCAATATGTCAGACTTATTGTGACCTGAAGTATGATTACGTGTGGATTATGGGTGATGCAGATACAGATACAATAACTACGGATATATATGGAGGATGTGAAATAAATTTTAATAATTCACCTCCTACATATGATTTTCACCCTAAGGGTGTAGGGATTTCTTTTCAAAATGCAACAATGTCATCCAAAGAAGGCAATTTAATATTCTATTCAAACGGATGTTCTGTATTTAACAAACTAGATGAGGTTATGGAGAATGGGGATTCATTGAATCCCGGTGAAATATATAAATTTGGTTGCCCATCAAGCGGATACGTTGGTCTTCAAAATATGATTGCGATTCCAGATTCGTATAATGATTCCATTTATTACTTATTTTATATTTCTTTACAATTTAATCCTAAACCCAATCCTGTAATCGTTGTCCAGTCTCAATATCTCTATTACTCAAAGATAAATATTTATCTCAATTCAGGATTAGGTAAAGTACTTGAAAAAAATATACCAATTATTACAGATACAAACCTTATTGCAACTCCTCTTACAGCTGTAAAACATGCAAATGGACTCGATTGGTGGCTTATTACTCCGGATAGATGGGGAAATAGTTTTAATATTATTCTTCTCAGTAAGTCAGGTCCTCAGAATATTGGAAAACAATCCATTGGTGCGAATACGAATCCACACGCTGAAGGTGGACAAGGAAAATTTTCACCCACTGGAGATCACTTTGCTTGGTATCATCCAGAAAATGGCTTATTTTTATACGAGTTCAATCGCGAAAATGGCGTATTAAGTCATTTTGAACACTTTGATATTCCTTTTGCAGATTTTATTATCGGCGGCTGTGAATTTTCTCCAAATGGCCGTTTTATATATGTTAGTCATGATACGTCTCTTTTTCAATTAGATATATTAGACGAAAATATTCAATCAAGCCTCGTGCGAATTGCTGATTTCGATGGTTTTGGTGATCCATTACCGACTGCTTTCTTCTTTATGGAACGTACACCTGACAATAAAATAATAGTTAATGCAATAAATGGATCCCAATATCTTCATGTAATTCAAGAACCAAATAATAAAGGTCTTGCCTGTCGCTTTGAACAGCACTCCATAATGTTACCTACTATAAATAATTTCACACTGCCCCATTTTCCTAATTACAGGCTCGGCGCATTGGGGGATCCTTTGTGTGATACATTGAGTGTCTCGACCACAGACCCGGAAAGAAATAACGATGATATATTTCGTGTCAACCCCAACCCTGCATCTGATGTTGTTCAAATAACAGCACTGGATGATCGCAATCTTGATGATGTGTCTGTTTCATTTTTCGATCTTTTAGGACACCTCGTTAAAACATCTGTCCAGAAAAATATTGATGTAAGTAATCTGCCGGAAGGTATTTATATAGTGAGAATATCGGCGCATTCCAAATTACTCCAGCAATCCAAACTGGTGATCAGCAAAGAATGATATCAGGAAGTGCACCCATAGCATCTTTCGTGTTGATTTTTCCCTTAAATGCTCCTACCTTACATATATTAACATCCACTTTTCGTTTTAACAGAATATGAAGCGGTTCTTCACACACTTTGCCAGCTTATTTTTTCCTGTCATACTTTTCATGTATATCCTGCCTGCGCATGGCCAATCGATTACCATCTCAGAAGAGCTCGCGCTGCGTAACGATTACGACTACACCATACTCGGCTGGGTCAGTGGAGACCTTCTTTTGTTCAGGGACCGAGGCCATCAATTCTTTATCCAGGCATTTGATGAAGAGCTTCATCTGAAATGGGAACGCGAAGTATCACTCGGACCACACAAAGCAGATATCATCGGAGTGGTCTCCCATCCCGACCGGATAGATATCATCTACGGTATACGAGAAAAAGGCGACTACTATCTCAAGCACAGATCCTATGATCACAGCATCACGCTGATCGACACGATGACACTCGGTATCGTTGAAAATATCTTCATTACTCCGCATGTCCAGTTGGCGCACTCGGATGATGAAGGCAAGGTGGTACTATACCGTGAAGACAGCGATGGCCTGCATGTACTCAGTTATGACCTGAATTCCCAAAAAGTGCTATGGCTTAAATCTCTCAAGATCCCCGGTGGAATTTTTCAACGTGATTTTACTTCAGTTGAAGTTAGCAATACAGGTGATTTTTACCTGACCGTAGAACCGGATAAATTCATGCAAAAAATTCAGAGCCTGGATGTGTATTCGTTTGTCTCCGGCTCCGCAGAAATCTCCCATGAGACTATCGATATGGGCGATCAGCAGGTGTATGATTACTATACACAATTTGATAACCTTCATTCTGATCTCGTCATCACGGGTCTATACAGTGATCATAATGTTTCGAGGGCGCAGGGGTTTTATTTTGTACGCTACCAGCCCGGCATCAATCAAAATGTCCATCTATTGCCTTTTGATGAATCCCTTTTGTCTGAGGTCAATGGAAAAGATGTGGCCATTTCACGCGGTCTTTCCGATTTCAATGTTC
>JBDUDG010000323.1:0-4114 GCA_040003045.1 Saprospiraceae bacterium
GTGCGGAGTGTAGTAATGATCTTATGCTAAAATCCATCAGGACATATTTTTTTGAGCGGGCAAAAAAGAAAAGACTGCGTGAATCAGTTGCCATACCTGTAGGATTTCATCTCGATCGAAAAAATCATTATGGTCTCTTGACAGATGCTTCCAATGTCGATGACCGCATGACTGTCAATTCTTTTGCAGAGGATTTAAGAAGAGGCGGGAACCGCGTGAAAGTTCTGGGGTATATCAATGGCAAAATGGAAACGATATCCACACCATTTGATATCATCACGATCAATGATATTTCTAAAGTGTCGCATGTTCCCAAAGGTCCTTTGGCAGAAGCTTTTATTGGACAAGGTTTTGATGTGCTGATCAATCTTTCTATAAAAGAAAATCATCTCCCGCTGGAATATATCAGTACGGTATCCAAAGCGGCATTCCGGATAGGACCCTGGTACGCCCGCCAAACTGCAAACCCATATCATCTATGTATCGATGCAGGAAATACTGCTACACTGAAGGAATGGATCAGTGAACTAATGCATACATTGCAAAAGATATACTAATCGTCAATGTCTACAGTGAATCTGAACGGTACAGGTGTTGCGCTAGTCACTCCTTTCAGGAATGGAGCGATTGATTATTTATCATTATCTTCTTTGATCGATAGGGTGATCACAGGTGGGGTAGAATACATCGTCAGTCTTGGTACTACCGGAGAAGCCACAAGCCTGAGTGATGAAGAACAGAAATCCGTAATCAAACACACTGTTGAATCTGTCGCGGGAAGAGTTCCTGTCATTGCAGGACAATTTGGTGGAAACAATACAGCACATTTGTGCGAAAAACTTTCCTCATTTGATACAACAAGTATATCAGCGATCTTATCCAGCAGTCCTGCATATGTCAGACCATCACAGGAAGGGATTTACAGGCACTACATGGCATTGGCAGAAGCGTCACCTCTTCCGATTGTGATCTACAATGTGCCGAGTCGCACGGCATCCAATATTTCTGCAGGTACTTTGTTGCGCTTGGCAAATGATTCAAAAAAATTCATAGGCGTCAAGGATGCCTCTGCTGATCTGCATCAGGCGGCGGCGATTGCAAGATTTGCACCATCACATTTTACATTGCTATCCGGAGATGATCCTTCAGCATTGTCGTTGATTGCGAATGGGGGAAAAGGTGTTATCTCAGTTATTGCAAATGTATATCCTGAATCTTTTTCAACGATGATCCGCAATGCACTTTCCGGTGAATGGGGTAAAGCGCGTCATATCCATTATCGTTTACTCGATCTTCATCAGTGGCTTTACATCGAAGGAAATCCTACGGGAATTAAGGAAGCTCTCGCTTACAAAGGCTGGTGCGGATCAGAATTACGATTACCGCTTGTTGAGATCAGCGACTCGAACAAAGCCAAGCTGCATGAAGCGATGGATGAGGTGAAAGGAATGGGGTGAGAGTGACACTTCGATTCATCTCGAACGAGTTCGAATGATGGGGCTCAGTGCAAGAGAGTGAAGAGTGAAAAATAATGTGGAAATGTGAAAATGAGGAAATGTGGAAATGTGGAAAGAGGTGATCTTCATGACGTTTTACTTATAACTGGATTTCAATTTAATTTTCAGAGGTCAATGACTTTTTTGCCATTTCCAATACTGCCAAAGCCGCCTCTTTTGATACTGACGGAAAATCATCTAAAAATTCTGAAAGATCTTCTCCTCCTTCAATGTAATCAAATAGATTTTGAATTGGTACTCTCGTGCCTGCAAATACAGGCGCACCGCTCATGATCTCGGGGTCAATGCTAACTTGTCCGTATACCATATTAAATAATTTTTACTATTTCGAAGTTACATAAATTTGAGTGTGGTAACATATTTCATTACCAATCCTTGTCAGATGTTTTACCTGATTTGTAATCCTTACAAGCTCAGGGACCATCGGAATTATGTTTAATGTCGAGTTGAAACAAGATTAGGTTGTTCAACCTACCCTTCATGCAAATCTCAATTGCGTTCGATATTCATTATTCGATATTCGATATTCAATATTCTTTTTTTTACATCTCTCCGTTCTCAATCCCCATACTCTTCAACGCCTTGTACGATGCATTTTGCTCAGCACTTTTTTTATTAAAGTCCTCACCGGTTGCGATCTCCTTTCCATCTACAAATACAGCGATTTTAAAACGATCACGGTTTTCCATTTTAAATCGTTCCATCACGCGGTAATCGATTTCACTGCCTTTTTTCTGGCAGAATTCGAGGAGCTGGCTTTTATAGTTGTCATCATTTTCTTCGAGATCATGGATATTGACATGACGGCGGAGAATTTTTGTGATGACGATACTTTTGGTCGTATCAAATCCTTTTTCAAGATAAATAGCACCTACCAGAGCTTCAAGGCAATTGCCTTTCATGGAATCGCTAAGACGGGTATCATTATTATCCTGGAGCACGACATCGATGCCCATATCGTCTGCGATGCGATTGAGCGTCTTTCGCTTCACGATCTTGGATCTCATCTTGGTAAGGAAGCCTTCGTCGCTATTGGGATATTTTTTGAAAAGATATTCCGCCACAATAGTACTCAGGATAGAATCACCTAGAAATTCGAGCCTTTCATTGCTCGTTACGGTGTGAAATTTAGGGTCCGAAGCTGATTTGTGACTAAAAGCCTGTTTGAATATGGAAAGGTTTCTCGGTGTAAAGCCTACAATATTGGCGACACTACGGGCAAAATGTCTGTCGGAAGATAAATAGTAATTGTAGAAAGTCCTGATCACAAATTATCGGCTATTACACGATCATACGCGTCCAAAGATAAGCGATGTATTGTGGCCTCCAAATCCAAAGCCATTACTCATCACGGTTTTAACATCTCTTTCCTGCGCCTCGTTGAAAGTGAAATTCAATTTATTATCGATTTCAGGATCATCCGTAAAATGATTGATTGTGGGAGGGATAAAATGGTGATTGATTGCCAGTATGGATGCGATAGCTTCGACAGCACCCGCAGCACCTAACAAATGCCCCATCATTGACTTTGTAGAACTGATATTTAGTTTGTAGGCATCCTCCCCAAAAACAGCCTGAATAGCCCTTGGCTCTGCTACATCCCCCAATCCTGTTGAAGTCCCATGAACATTGATATAATCAATATCACTTGTATTCATTCCTGCTTCCTTCAAAGCATACTGCATGCACTTGATGACTCCTGCACCTGTGGGTTCGGGAGCGGTGATGTGATAAGCATCCGCATTCATGCCCGAACCGATGAGTTCGGCATAAATCCTGGCACCTCTGGCTTTAGCATATTCGTAATCTTCAAGGATCAGGGCACCACCACCTTCTCCGAGGACAAAACCATCCCTGTCTTTGTCAAAAGGTCTGGAGGCTGTCAAAGGATCATCATTTCGGGTAGAAAGAGCCTTCATGCTGGAAAAACCACCAATTCCTGCTCTGGTCACTGCTGCTTCAGAACCACCCGCAACCACTACATCCACCCTTCCCAGGCGAATATTGTCGGCAGCTGCAATTAAGGCATGATTCGCTGAAGCACAGGCTGACACAGAGGCAAAATTGACCCCTGAAAAGCCATATTTAATGCTGATATGACCTGGTGCGATATTTGAGATCAGCTTGGGGATCAGAAAAGGGCTGTATTTAGGCACTCCTATAGCACGGCCTGCCTCTTCAATTTCTTCCTGGAAAGTCATGAAGCCTCCTATCCCGCTACCCCAAATAACCCCGACCCGGGATTTGTCAATATTATCCAAATCAAGACCACTATCCTTTATGGCTTCGTCAGCCACTACAAGCGCAAACTGACTGAATGGATCGATACGACGTGATTCTTTTTTCTCCAGGAAATCCTCCGGATTGAAATTCTTGACTTCGCAGGCAAAGGTGGTCCTAAAACCTGTCGCGTCAAATCGTGTGATCGGACCAGCACCATTTGCGCCAGTCTTCAATCCTACCAGGTAAGCGCCAAGGGTATTGCCTATTGGCGTTAGCGCCCCCATTCCTGTGATTACTACTCTTTTGGACATACAGTTTCGATTCTAATGACCTTAAAAATAAAACATCCACAGAGGAGATTTATTTCCTCTGTG
>JBDUDG010000324.1:0-4114 GCA_040003045.1 Saprospiraceae bacterium
TTGATACTAATTATACTTTGCCGGTCATGACGGCTAATGGCATAGCTACTGATAGTAGCGATGTCATCAGTGCAGTGCAATATATTTACGAAGCAACTTGTGCAGCACCAACGTGGACAGTCGCTTCTGATCATGATGTGTACTATATCGATTCAACAGGTTCTGTGACAGTCAATTTTATTTTTACAAATCCAAATGCCAACCAATATTTATGGGATTTTGGTGACAACAGTACAGATTCATCCACCGGAAATGTTTCGCATAAGTATTTTTCTCCCGGCAGCTATTCTGTTGGTGTGACGGGCTGTATGACGGATTGCCTACCTTTGAATAGTTGTACTTCTGCCATTATTGATTTTGAAATCCGGGATACTACAAGCTCCCTGCAAGTTGTTTCGGGAGATGAATTGGGAATCAAATTATTTCCTAATCCGGCATTAAAAACGTTGAATATCAGGATCCCGGATGAACTTGGAGCACAGTCATACCAGCTTTTGGACATATCAGGAAGGTCTGTTGCTTCTGGTTTTCTCAATGTTGGAGCAACAATGATCGATATTAATACTATTGAAAATGGGATCTATTCCATGCGAGTATGGAACAAGGAAGGAGTTAAGGATCGCATGGCTATTCTTAGACTTGCTGTGATAAAATAATCATCGCGGCTCCTCTGGTCGGGAATTATCCAATTACTATCAACTTTTTACCCCGCGACCTGTTTGATTTGATTTGGCTAAATTTTTCAATTCTAACTCATTAATTCCTTTTTTATGTCCAACAAAACTAAATGGAACATCGATCCTGTGCATTCTGAGATTGGCTTCAAGGTAAGACACCTCATGATCACCAATGTCAAAGGGTATTTCAAAGAATACGAAGCAAGTATTTATACAACCGGCGATGACTTCATGTCCTCAGAAATTGATTTCTGGATGAGCTCTGCTTCCGTTGACACCGGTTCTCCAGACCGTGACAAACATATCAAGAGTGCTGACTTCCTTGATGTTGAAAACTATCCCCAGATTAATTTTAGCGGCAATACATATGAACAAGTGGATGGCGACGGCAGCTACGAATTATATGGTGATCTGACCATCAAAGGCGTCACAAAACGAATTAAACTGGATGTGGAATTCGGTGGTGTGATGCGTGATCCATGGGGTAATGTCAAAGCAGGTATCACGGTCAATGGCAAGATCAACAGAAAAGACTGGAACCTCAATTGGAATGCTGCACTGGAGACAGGTGGAGTCCTCGTCAGTGAAGATGTCACGGTCAGTTGTGATATTCAACTCATAAAGTCAGCGGAAGAGGTTGTCACTGCAGATGAGGTAATGGTCATTCCTGACATGAAAAAATAAAAAAAGGGCACACGTTCTCCTTCGTATGCCCATTCACATTCAAAACAAACTCAAGCACGATTCTGTCTGAATTTCAATTTGGGGTTTATCTGGGTAGTATAGTTTGAAATATGCAGGGCTACTTTTGAAAGAAGCCCTGCACGTTCAGATTTATTAATTCGCTTTATTCAATTTAAGAGTATATACTCCTGTTGCTCCTAGCCTGATCGCAGCCATGTAATATCCAGCAGGATATCTCGCAGCATCCCAGGTCACCTGGTAGTCACCTTCTACTTGTGATTCATTGACAAGAGTTTCAACACGCTGACCTTTCTGATCATATATCGTCACATCAACTTTTCCTGATGAGCGAAGATGATATTTAATCAATGTAGACTCGCTGAAAGGATTTGGCTGATTGACAGCAAATACATCAGGAGAACTCAGACCAATGACTCCGGTAGTAGATGGTTCTAAAATTTCAGGTTGAGTGTAATCTTTTGGTTCACCTGAACAGAAGCTTGTACCTGAATGAGGCGCAGCGACGAAAGGAAACTGCAATTGATATGGTACATCATTCTTGCCGATCTTTGTGTCATAACCAATCACTCCAAGTAAATCTGGTGTAACAGGAGAAGGCGAAGTGCCGGGGATATAATCATCATACCAAAGTCCAATAGCCGCAAGAACAACACCTCCTACAGCCTGAAGCTCAATACGAGTCACATCATCTTCAAGACGGCGTCCGTTAGGAAATCCATCCATGTTTGGAATGAATTGAATATCAGTATTTGCAGTATATGCAGGATCTGTCAAACCAAGAACAGCAGCCCAAACTAAACCTAATGAACTGAAGTTGTCATCATCACGAGGAGTCGCAGGTACGGCCATATTCAATCTCAACATATCACCTCCGTTTGGTAGAAAGTTATTGATGAAGGGTTTGCCTGACGCTAATGGATTCCCACCTTTTCCTGTAGCTAATTGATAAGGAATTAGGTTTGGTACGCCTGTGTGGAATATCGGCCATAAGTCAACAGATCTGGGTGAACCAGGCGCCGGTAACAATAGTGTTCCGAAAACAGCATCATCAAGTGCAGTACCTGTCAGCGCTGCAGAACCTTTCAGGTTATATAGACCATCTTTTCCATTTCTGAAATCGAAAGCACCTAGGGAATTACTCTGAATACGAAGTGGAGCAAAAGCAGGAACAGCACTTCCAAATTGGCTGTCATCCATATATAACGCCAATTCAGGATTATAAAAGAAGTTGCCATATTCATTGAGATGAGCCAGATCTTCATAAGGAGTCAATGCATTCCATCTGTCTTTGTACCCAATAGGAATAACGGCTTCATTAGTCAATGGCATACCAAGTCTTGAAACTTGTACCCAATCACCACTGTATGATTCACTACCCGCAACATTCAGTGTTCTGATCGTTTGACGACTAGCAGACGCCCAAACCCCTATGACAAAATCACCATCCAAAATGCTTGTAGCTTCTAGTTCGGTCTTTCCATTCTTTTGGAGATGGCTTATTGGAATTTTTAAGGCAATAGAAGATACATTGAGACAAGCTACTCCATCATATGCCTTTCCGTTTTGACGTGGAGTGTCTCCAAGATCAAATACGCCACCAAGGTCTACAAAGAATGGATCGTCAGTAGGTCCGCAAAAGACTTTTTCGCCATCGCTAGTGGTCATGATGGCATTCGTCATCAATTCTGCATAAGTAGTATTCAAACCTGCACCACCTTCAATAGAACGTGGACCGATATTATTTGGCGGAACAATTCCATTAGAAATTACAGTCTGGAATGTAGCTCCACCATCTTTACTCTTTTCCAGTGTGTATGTAGTCTTGTGATTCTGAGCACCAAGACGTATGTAGAAAAATGTGGTTGGATCTTCATTCACTTTATGAAATGTAAATCTGTAAATGATATCGTCACCCGGAGTGTTTACGTTGTTGTCGATGTGAATTTCATACCTGATATTCTCACCGAAACCGTAATAATTTGGTCCGCCCTGAGGTAACTGCATCGGAATGTACGATGCAATGATCGTCACAGTACCAGGTTCATCAGGACTTACAAATGCATAAACGTCCGTATTGTCTGCCAGGGGATCATTTGAGATCAGTGGCGCTTCCCGGTGACTCGATGCCATGAGATTTTGCATCAGGCCCAGGAAAATAAGTAGTAGAAATAAGTATTTATTTTTCATGATTATGATTTCAATAGTTGATAAAATGTGATTAGAAATTATTCAGTCGGTGCATGTGTTTCAGTGCCTCTCCATGGCTCAGCGAGGTATGGGAAAGCAGGTGTAAATGAAGCATCATTCGCTTCCACACCGGTAGAATATTGCAGCACGTTCACAAGTAAGTTTGTCACAGGTGAGGCAGAGCTTCCTGGTGCATAATCGTCATACCATAAACCCACAGCAGCCAAAACAACACCGCCTACAGCCTGTAGTTCGATACGAGTCACATCGTCTTCAAGACGTCGGCCATTAGGGAATCCATCCATGTTTGGAATGAATTGTACGTTAACATTACCTGCATAAGTTGGATCAGTAAGTCCAAGCACAGCAGCATATACTAAACCAAGGCTATTGAAACTCGGATCGTTACGCTGTGTGGCAGGAACAGCCATATTCAATCGCAACATATCACCTCCGTTTGGAAGGAAGTTGTTGATGAATGGCTTGCCCGCGGCTAATGGATTTCCATTTTTGCCTGTAGCTAATTGATAAGGAATTAAATTAGG